>JBHELL010000205.1:0-6795 GCA_046263075.1 Actinomycetota bacterium
CGCGCTCACCGCGAAGGCGAGGCGATGCCCTGCTTCGTCGGTTCGCAGGAACCGATACTCGACGACGTCGGCCGGCGGCGTGGCCGGGTCTGGCGGGACCGCTTGCTCCGTCGAGCTCGGTCCCCACTGCAACGACACCGCCTGCCGGCCGTCGGCCGAGCTAGACGTCGGCGCGCGGAGCCATGGCGGCGGGCTCGGCGCGTTCTGCAGGCGAAGCGTCACCGGCGCGGAGTACACGTCTCCGGCATTCGACGAGTTCAGCAGCTCGCGGGCGACGGCACGGAAGACGAACTTGGTGTCGAGGGTTGGTGCCCCGTGGTGATGCGTTTGGCGATGGTTGCAGTGAGAGCACGTTTCCGGCGAGCAGGCCGGGCTCGGATCGGTCCAGCGGACGGTGTCCCATGTCCGGAAGGCGTCCAGCTTCGTGGTCCCGCCGGAAGGGTTCCATTGCTCGACGCATATGAATTGGGAGCCGTCCAAACCGCCGAGCGACGGGTTCTGCGCTTCGAGACCCACGAACTGAAGACCGACGGGATCTTCGGCGTGCACGTGGATATCGATCACGCCGCTCACGACCGACCCCGGCGCGATGGTCTTCCCCGGCGTGCACGGCAGGGACCCGCACGACCGCTGGACGATCGAGGTGATCAACACGTTCGACGGCTCCGCGCGCGCGGCAGTCGGCGGCAGCACGATGAACGCCGCGGCGAGCACGAAGAGCGGGACGCGCGCGCGAGCATTCATCATGATGTGAACTTCTCTTCGGTTCGAAGACGTCCTTCCGGCGCGCGGAGATTAGTCGGGCAGCGGCTTCTTCCACACATCGCCGGGGATGATGTGCGAGAAGCCGTTCATGAGCCACCGCACGACGATGTCGACCATGCGCTGGCGCGGGAGATCCGGCTCTTCGAGCACCCAACGCGCGAGCTCTTCCGCGATCGCGACGATCGACCGGTTGTAGACGTCGGCGTACCGGTCGAGCTCGACGCCGGCAGCTTGCATGATCTGGAGCGTCCGCTCGCCCATCTTCTCGACCATCGCGCGCCGCGCGTGCGTCGCGCGCTTCGCGATCTGGGGATCCGACGAGCCGGGCTCTCCGAAGATCAACCGGAACCCGAGAGGGTTCACCTCCGCATAGTTCAAGAAGGCGAGCAGACCCTCGCGCAGCGCGTCCTCGAGCGGAAGCGTGATGGTGAACGACAGGACCTTCATCATGTGCTTGACGAAGATCTCTTCGCCGCGATCGAGCAAGGCGAAGTAGATCTCTTGCTTGCCGCCGGGGAAGCAGTCGTAGAGCACAGCTTTCGAGACCCCGGCGCGGTCGGCGATGGCCGACATCGATGCATCTGCGAACCCGCCCTCGGCGAAGATCGCGAGTGCAGCGTCCAGAACCAGCGGACGTCTGCGCTCCGGCCCCAGGTACTCCGCGCGCTTGGCCAATGCCCCTCCCCCGAGTGGGGATGATACGAGCCGAACCTCGCCGGCACCTGGCACATTTGTGGGACATATCCGCTCGAGTCCGGCAGGAACCCGTCGCGCCACGTCGAAGGTTGCTACCGCCTGGTCGGAAACGCGGGCGATAGAGGCACGCCTGCGAAGGAGGTCTCCAGATGATCCGGTGGAACCGTTCGTGGCCGGACCTGCCCGAGGACCCGCCCGTCGACGTGCTGCCCGCTTCCAACGGCGAGTTCAGCCCACGTCCCGCGAGCAAGGCCGAGAAAGACATCATGGCCCTTGCGAACGAGAAGACGGAGGAGCTCCGTCGGTCGTTCGGCATGTCCCGGCGCGACTTCGTGCGCACCGCGGCCGCGATGACCGTCGGATTCTGGGCGATCAACACCGTTCGCGGCGGCCGGTTCGGGTACTACGCGAACGCCGACCTCGGCGATCCGTACAGCTCCATCACGCCGAACGCGAGCGACCTCAACCACCCGGGTTCGCAGCTCGCCAACCTTCCCGGTGAGTTCATCTTCGACGTGCAGTCTCACCACGTCGAGTCCGACGGGATGTGGCGCCTCACGAACCCGGGCTTCGAAGCGTTCTTCGCCGCCGTGTGGTCGCAAGCCGGTCCGCTCGGTGGAACGCCGAGCGTCGATCCCGCGACACAGCATGTGAAAGGCTTTGGCATCGGACAAGAGCTCGACCCGATCGAGAACCTGTCTCGCTACCACTACCTGAAAGAGCTCTTCCTCGACTCTTCGACGACGATGACCGTGCTCTCCGCCGTCCCTGCCGCGCCCGACCTGACGCAGCCGCTGCCGATCGATCGTGCGGCGTATACCGTCGAGGTCGTACGCAACCTCTCGCAGTCGCCGCGCTCGGTAATGCACGCGTTCGTGATGCCGAATCGCGGCTCGGGCGGCTCGACGTCTGCGTTCGCCGGCGCCGATCCCGTGTACATGCAAGACGAGTTCGACATCATGGAGATGCGCGCGTCGACCTTCAAAGAGATCCTGCGCGGATGGAAGGTCTACACCGCGTGGGGAGACGTTCCCTACGCGAGCGGTTGGTTCTTCGACGACTCGATCGGCGAGCGGTTCCTCGCGAAGGTGGTCGAGATCTCGAACAAGAACCCTACGATGCCGCCGAACGTCGCGGTACACAAGGGCTTCGCGCTTCCCGCATTCGACCAGCGTGCAGCGTCACCGCGCGACGTCGGTCCGGCCGCTCGCAACAACCCCGGCGTGAACTTCATCATCTACCACTCCGGATACGACGGGGCGACGCAGGTCGCGTACCCCGGCGACGACAAGGTGAACTCGTCGGACCGCGATGTGAACTCGCTCATCAAATCGCTGCGTGAGAACGGCTTGATCGCGCACAACTACGCACCGGCGTGGTCGAGCTTCGGGAATGTCCCGAACGTGTACGCGGAGATCGGCTCGACGTGGCGCAGCGTGTACCCGGATCCGGATCAGGCGGCTGCCCTCATGGGCAAGCTGATCGCGCACGTCGGCCCCGCGCGCATCTGCTGGGGGACCGATTCGTTGTGGTTCGGCTCGCCGCAGTCCGAGATCGTCGCCTTCCGCAAGTTCAACTTCACCGAAGACGGCATCAGGGCCCTCTGCCCGGGCCTGTTCTACGACGGGACCGTGTCCCACACCTACACCGACGCGAGCGGCAAGACGCAGACGGCGACGGTCGTCACCGGCGGGATGGATGCGGACTTCGAGGTTCCGGACAAGGTGAACGCGCTGAACGGTGCCTACTACAACCCGCTATCGACGAAGTTCCCGAGCTCGACTCCTCCGGGCTACCCGCGGGACGGCAAGCCGCATCCCGAGCGTACGATCCGCAACGCCGTGTTCGGTCGCAACGCCGCACGCGTGTACAGCGACTCGCCGGCCGCGCGCGCGAACCCCGGCGATCCTCGGTACAACATCGACCCCGATCTCTGGCTCGCCAAGCTGTCGCTCAGCGGTGGACTCGTCGGATCGGGCGCGAACGAGCTGAGCGGGACGCGCGACCCCCATGTCACGCCGCGGGCAGGGTACGCACCGGACCAGTACGACTCGACGCCGGACTTCGACACGTCGCGGCGCAACGACGTTCCGGCGAGCTCCACAGGCGACCAGAGCGTCGCGCACTTCTATCGGTCACGGATCGGTCGTGTCGATCCGGACACGCTCGGGTTCATGAAGCCGGATGAAGTGCAGAAGATCCGTGAGCAGTACATCCTGAACCAGGCAACGTCGAGAGAGATGGTGCCGCTCGCGTCGAACCAGGTGCACGGCGCGCGCACGCCGGAGGAGCTGTACGCACAGAAGAAGGATCAGCCGTGGAGCCCGTAATGCGCGGAGGAGCGAAGGCGATGAAGCGAGTTCTCATTGCATGCATCGTGATGGCGACGTTCGTCGTGCCGTCGGCCGCGCGCGCGGATTCGGCTACGTATGGACCCGGTTCGGGATTCCAAGCGGGGCCGAGTGGGGGCGACACCTTCAACTTCGCGAAAGCCGACCCGGCGACCGGGCAAGTGACGGTCGCGCGCGCGGGAACCGGCACGCCGACGAACTCGCTCGGGTGCAAGGCGTCCGGTGGATTCGCCTACCTTGCGATCGACCACCTCGTGACGTCGAGCGTCAACGCGATCACCGTATCGATCTCGAACTACGCGCTGGACCACTTCTCGTGGCTCAAGGTGACGGCGTCGATCGCCGGGCAGGACGGCTCGCTCGCGACGGTGTACGTCTGGGGTCCGGACGCTGGAACGACGAAGACGGTGACGCTCGTGCCCGAGTCGCCGACCGGCGCGCGGCCGCAGCCGAACCAGACCTTGCACGTGATCTTCGGTGGCGAGACGTCCACGGCGTGCTTGCCGACGCCGAACGTCGACGGCGCGCTGGCGACATTCACCCAGGTGCAGATCTCGTAGCGAAGGCAGGGAAGTGAAGCGGCTCGTCGTAGCGCTCGTCGCGCTGTGCTTCGTCCCTGTTCCGGCATCGTCGGCAGCCGTCTCGCCGTCGTCGCCGGTCCTCGCCGCGGAGTATTACGCGTTCAGCCCCGGATACCGCTGCGACCCCGCGTTCGATCCCGGCTGCGCGACGGATCCTGCCAAGCAACAGCTGCGCGCGATCGAGCTGCACGTGAAGGCCGGCTCGACGCTGCTTTTCGTGAACACCGATGTCGTAGGTGCGGATCACGGCGTCAAGTCGGCCGACTGCTTCGCAACCGGCGGAGGCATCAAGCCCTGCGATTTCGGTGAGACGCACGTGTTCCGAGCCGAGGAAGTCAACCCGGGCTTCACATCGCCCGTGACGGGCGTCGAGTCGCTTCCGACGGGAACCTACGACTTCTATTGCCCGATCCACCCGAGCCTGATGTTCGGGACGCTGCACGTAGACCCGTAGCTTCCTAGCTCGTCTCGCGCAGCGCGCCGATCGCCGAGCCGATCTCCCCGCGATGCTCGGCTTCGTGCTGCGCCAGGTGGTGCAACACCCACGCAGGCGTGACGTCGTAGTCGGGCAGGGAGCGCGCGCGGTTGAACTCCGCCGCGTCCATGCCTCGCAGCGCGTCGAGCACCCGCTTCCGAACCTGTTGGAGCCGCGCGCGGTGCTCCTCGGGTGATTGGCCTCGCACGACGCTGAGGATCCCTTCGGTGTCGCGATCGTCGGCGGGCAGGAGCATCGCGAGCTCGCCGGGGATCGGCGACTGCAGGATCTCCGCATAGAGCCAGTCGGCTTCGATCAGCGCAAGGTGGTAGAGGATCGTGCCGATGCTGTTCCCGCGCGTGCCGTCGTCGAGCCACTCTGCGCGCACGTCGCGCAGCGTTCGCTCGGTGCGCTCGCGCGCGTCCTCCAGCCTCCAAAGCGCCGCGCCGACCTCCGGCTCGTAGCCGTCGAGCGGCCGAACCGTCATCTCCCGTTTCACGCGTCCCCTTCCGTGAGCGCGATCCCGGCGGCGGCCACCCGCGATGCGAGCCCGAACACGATGAACGTCGACACCGGGATCAAGACGAGGAGCACCCAGCCGAGTGGTGCGAGATGCAATGGAGAGAACCGGATCTCGCCGCGCGCGCCGGACGTGAACGCTGCGTACGACCCGAGATGCAGCAGCCGCGATCGCGCGGCGACTTCACCCGCGACGACCGCGACGGTGCCGGCGAGGATCAGGGCCCTACCCGTTTTCACGCCGAGCCAGGGACCGAGCGCGAAGCCTGCGATGAAGCACGCCTCGTACATCGCGAACGCGAGCATCACGACCACAACCGGCATCCGCGCGGCTTGCACCCAATACATCCACATCCAGTCCGGCCGCAGCAGATAGAACGAGATCGCGACCGACAAGATCCCGAGATGCAGGTAGGTGAACCCGTAGCGGAATGCGCGCGTGCGCAACGGTGAAGACGCGCGTGCGATCTCGGCTCGTCCGGCGAGCCCGAAGAGCAAGCCGGTGCCGAAACAGAACGGCCAGTCCAGGAAGAAGGTCTCGATCACCCCCTTGCTCATTATCACCGCTCTTCGGTCGTGGTCGGTTGAAACGAGCGGTGCCCACGTTTACGGTCGCGCGGTGTCCGGAACTATCGGTGTCATCGTCGCGCACGACGACGTGCGTGTCGCGGAAGAGGTCGCAGAGGTGCTCGAAGCAGCCCCCGATCTCTTCGTCGCGGCGTCCTCGGTGGCGTCGGCGATGCCGGGACATGTGGTCGTGGCCGGCGGCGAGGCGCTTGCGACGCTTCGCTCGCTCGACGCCCCCCTGGTCGCGCTCGCCGGCGGCGAGCCGATCCGAGCGGCGCGCGCAGCGCTTGCCGCCGGTGCGACCGATCTGTTGTCGTGGCCGGCAGATGCTGCCCGGCTCGCCGGCTCGATCCGCCGAGCCGCGTCAGGACGCGCATCGGTGGCGCCCCGCGGTCGCGTGGTCGCCGTCGCCGGCGCGCGCGGTGGGCTCGGCGTATCGGTTTTGTGTGCCGCCATCGCGTCGGCGTCGCCCGGTGCGATCGTCCTCGATCTCGACGCCGGAGCGGGACAGCGCGCGTTCCTCGACGAGCCGCCGAGACGCACGATGTCGGATCTCACGGATCCGGCTCCCGAGGATCTCGAGGCCGCGCTCGTCGAGCACCCGGGCGGCGCGCGATGCTTGCATGCCGCTGCCGGCGTCGAGCCGTCCGCGCGCGCGGTGCACGCGGTCTTGCGCGCGGCGCGCGGCTCTGCGGCGATCACCGTCGTCGACGCGGGGCGGTGCCACGCGCCGGGCGCGCGCGCCGCGTTCGGCGCCGCCGACTCGCGCATCGTGGTCGCCGGCAACGACGTCTCGTCGGTGCGCTCGGGCATCGATCTCGCGGGCGACGCGACGATGCTC
>JBHELL010000206.1:0-2800 GCA_046263075.1 Actinomycetota bacterium
CTCGTGGACGATCAACCCGTACAGGGGATGCAGTCATGCGTGCAGCTACTGCCTGCGCGGCGACACGCGGATCTTCATGAGCGACGGCACGACGAAAGGTCTCTCCGACGTTCGCCCCGGGGACCACGTGTACGGCACGGAACGGACGGGGACCTGCCGGCGCTACGTGAAACCGATCGTTCTGGATCATTGGCGCACGGTGAAGCGCGCGTTCAGGATCCGGCTCGCCGACGGAACAGAGCTGATCGCGAGTGGCGATCACCGCTTCCTCTCGGATCAGGGCTGGACACACGTTACCGGCGCGGGATTCGTTCCCGAACAACGGCCGTTCCTGACGCCGAGCAACACGTTGATGGGCTTCGGCTCGCGCGTCGAAGCAACGGCGGCTGGATCACGCAAGCGAAGCATCGAGGGGTCCGCCGTGAACGGCACCGCGGATCTTCGCGTCACATCGATCGAGCCGCTCGGCATCGACATGCCGATGTTCGACATCACCACGAGCACGGGCGATTTCATCGCTAACGGCGTTATCAGTCATAACTGCTTCGCCCGTGTCACGCATACGTACATGGACATGAACGCGGGCCGCGACTTCGAGAACAAGATCGTCGTCAAGATCAACGCACCCCAGGTGCTGCGCGCGCAACTTCGCGCGAAGAGATGGAAGGGCGAGCACATCGCGATGGGCACGGGCACCGACCCGTATCAGCGGGCCGAAGGCCGCTACAAGATGATGCCGCGGATCATCGAAGCGCTGATCGACTACCGGAACCCGTTCTCGATCCTGACCAAGAGCAACCTCATCCTGCGCGACCTCGAGCTGCTGCAGCGGGCTGCGGAGATCACGGAGGTAGCCACGGCACTCTCGATCGGCACGCTCGACGAAGACGTGTGGCACAAAGCAGAGCCGGGAACCCCACGCCCCAACGAACGCATCAACACCGTCAGGCGGTTGAACGACGCGGGCGTGCCGTGCGGCGTGATGATCGCGCCGATCCTGCCGGGCATCAACGATCGCCCGGAGCAACTCAGACAAGTGGTCGAAGCCGCGATCGACGCGGGCGCGACCCACGTTTCGCCGATCCTGTTGCATCTTCGACCCGTCGTACGTGAGCACTACATGGAGTGGCTCGGCGAGAACTACCCAGACCTGGTGCCACGATACGAGGCGATGTACGCGCGCGGCTCGTATGCGCCGTCGAAAGACCGCAACGAGCTCGGACGAGCCGTCGGAAAGATCGTGCGAGCAAAAGGTGGACTCGAGGCGCGCGCACCAACGACGCGCTGGGCGCGCGACGAAAAACCAAAGCCACAAGAGCCGAAACAGCTGAAGCTTCTCTAGTCGCTCGCGAGCGTTTTCGACGAACGGATGGCGCTCAACCTCGGCGGCGCGGAAGCGAGAACGTGACGACCGTCCCCTTGCCGACCTCGGACTCGGCCCACACGCGCCCGCCGTGCGCTGCCACGAGGTTCCGCACGATGTATAAGCCGAGCCCCGCGCTCCCCTTCGAGCCTTCGTCGCTCGCGCGGTGGTACCGCTCGAAGATCAGCTCGAGCTGTTCGCGATCGATGCCGCGACCTTCGTCGGAAACGCTCACGAATACTTCGCCTTCGCCTTCGCTGACGACGACGACGACCGCCGAACCCGGATCCGAATACTTGATCGCGTTGTCGAGCAGGTTCCCGATGACGTGTTCGAGCGCCCCGGGGTCGCCGAACAGACCCAGGTCTTTCGAAGGCGCGTCGACCGAGATCTCGCGGTCGCGCGCGGTCGAGAACTCGGCGGAGATGTCGCGCGCGAGCCCCGCGAGGTCGAGCGGCTTGCGCTGCAACCCTTTCGCCGTCTCCAAGCGCGCGCTGGCGAGCAACTCTTCGACGAGCTTCAATATCCGCCCGGCTTGCTCCTCGATGACGCCGATGTACTCCTGCTGCTGCTCCGTAGTGAGCTGCTCTGCCTTCCGCCTCAACACGGACGCGTATCCGAGCAGCGACGTCAGCGGCGTTTTCAGCTGATGCGTCACCATCGCGATGACTTCGCGAAGTTCCTCGAGCTCCGAGCTCATCCGATCGTCACCCCCTGCCCTGTTGTGATCTCGCCGACGATCGAAGCGGACTCGCCGGACGCGCGCGCAGCTTCGACGGCGGCGTGCGCCGAGCCTCGCGAAACGACGATCACCATGCCGAGCCCGCAATTGAACACGCGGCGCATCTCGTCCTCGGGGATCGACCCGATCTGTTGCAGATATTCGAAGATCGGCTGTCGTTTCCACGCCGCGACGTCTAAGCGCGCGCCGAGCCCGCCCGGCAGAACGCGCTCTAGGTTGGACGCGATCCCCCCGCCCGTGATGTGCGCGGCGGCGTGCACATCGGCGGCATCGATCATGGCGCGCACGGCCGGCGCGTGGATGCGGCACGGCTCGAGCAGCTCGTCACCGAGCGTGCGTCCGGCACGCGGAACCTCCGACTGCAGCGAAAGGTCGTGATCGAGGATCAGCTTCCGTACGAGCGAGTACCCGTTCGAGTGCAGGCCGCTCGACGCCAATCCGATCACCACGTCACCCTGTTGCACGCGCGCGGGCCCCAGCATCTTCGCGCGCGCGACGACACCGACGGCGAAGGCGACGAGGTCGTACTCATCGTCGCTCATCACCCCGGGATGCTCGGAGATCTCGCCGCCGAGCAGCGCGCACCCCGCGAACGCGCAGGCGCGCGCGACACCTTCGACGATGTCGGCGGTCCGTGACGGAAGGTTGCGTCCGCAGGAGATGTAGTCGAGCACGAAGAGCGGCTCGCCGCCGTC
>JBHELL010000207.1:0-4975 GCA_046263075.1 Actinomycetota bacterium
CGACATCGCAACGTTCACGGGCGACGACGCGAAGCTCCTCGAGTCGCTCGCCAACCAAGCGAGCACCTCGCTGACGAACGGCCTCTTGATCGAGCAGTTGCGTGAAGCGGTTGCGGCCAACGAGCACCTCGCGCATCACGACCCTTTGACGGGGCTGCCGAACCGCGTGCTGTTCGACCTCTTGGTACGGCGCGAGCTGAGCACCGGGAAGCGGCTGGCGATCATGGTCATGGATCTCGACCGGTTCAAAGAGGTCAACGACACGCTGGGGCACGTCACGGGAGACGGGTTGCTCCGCGAGCTCGGGATGCGGCTGACGGAGACGGCGCCGGGCGTCATCTTCTCACGGCTCGGCGGCGACGAGTTCGCAGTCCTATGTCCTCGCGACGACGAAGGGGACGCCGGGATCGAGACGGCGGCCGCGGTGCTCGAAGCGCTCAAGCGCCCGTTCGCGGTCGGGCACTTGTCGCTCCAGGTCGACGCATCGATCGGTATCGCGCTCGCGCCGCAGCACGGCGAAGACCCGGAGACACTTCTTCGCCGAGCCGACGTCGCGAGGTACCACGCGAAGGGGAGCGGCATCGGCGTCAGCCTGTACGCGCCGGAGCTCGACAACAACACGCCGCGCCGCCTCGCCCTCGTCGGTGAGTTGCGGCTCGCTCTCGAGCGTGGTGAGCTCTCGCTGCATTACCAACCCAAGGTCGATCTCCACTCCGGGCGTGTCTCAGGCGTTGAAGCTTTGCTTCGCTGGCGACACCCGACGCACGGACCGCAGCTTCCGGAGGAGTTCATCCCCGTCGCCGAGCAAACCGGTTTGATCCATCCGCTCACTCGCTGGGTCATCCGCCGCGCGCTCGAGCAGTGCGCGGAGTGGGAGCGCGAAGGATTCACGCTCGGGATCGCGGTGAATCTGTCGGCACGCAACCTCACGGATCCGACCCTTCCGGACGACATCGAAACGATCCTCGCGGAGGTCGGTGTGCCCCCTTCTCGTCTGACGCTCGAGATCACCGAGACCGCGATCATGACCGATACGGCGCGCGCGCACGCCTTGCTGGGCCGTCTCAGCGGTCTTGGCATCCGGCTTTCGGTCGACGACTTCGGCGCCGGGTACACGTCGCTGCTGTACCTCAAGCGGCTGCCGCTGAACGAGATGAAGATCGACAGGAGCTTCGTGATGTCCATGGCGTCGAACCCGGACGATGCAGCGATCGTGACGTACGTCGTCGGGCTCGGAACGACCCTCGGGCTGACGGTCGTGGCCGGGGGTGTCGAAGATGCAGGTGCACTTGCAGAAGTGCAGCGGCTCGGCGCAGACATCGCACAAGGCTTCGGCATCGCGCGGCCGCTGCCCGCCGCCTTGACGACGAAGTGGTTGCGCGCGCAAGACGACCAAGCGTCGAGCCGCTCCCTCCGCGCGGTGTAACTCCGCCGCTCCTTCGAAGGCTCTGCGGTTCGTGCCACCCACCGCTACCATGGCCGTGTGCCCGTCGCGCGCCCTGCGAACATCCCCGAAGATCCCGGCGTCTACCTGTTCCGGGATCAGAACGGCCGCGTCCTGTACGTGGGGAAGGCGAAATCGCTCCGCAACCGGCTGAGCAACTACTTCCAAGACGCGCGCCTGCTGCACCCGCGAACGGAGTCGATGCTGGAGCAAGCCGACCACGTCGAATGGATCGTCACGGGCGGCGAGGTCGAGTCTCTACACCTCGAATACACGCTGATCCAAGCACACCGGCCGCGGTTCAACGTCCGGTACCGAGACGACAAGAGCTATCCGTACCTGGCCATCACGGTCGGTGAGGAGTATCCGCGCGCCACTGTGATGCGAGGCAAGAAGCGGCCGGGCGTGCGGATGTTCGGCCCATACGCGCACGCTTACGCGATCCGTGAGACGCTCGACCTGCTGCTGCGTACGTTCCCGGTGCGTACCTGCTCCCAAGGAGTCTTCGACCGGTGCAGGCGCATCGACCGTCCATGCTTGTTCTACGACATCGGCAAGTGCGCTGCGCCATGCGTGGGTCATGTCAGCGCCGGCGAGCACCGCACGATCGTCGACGATCTGCTGAGTTTCCTCGACGGGAACTTCGAACCGGTGCTCGACCGGCTCGACAAACAGATGCACGAAGCATCGACGGCATTGGAGTTCGAACGCGCGGCGCGCCTACGCGATCAGCTCGAGAGCGTTCGCAAGGCCGTCGAGCGTCAGGTGGTGGTGTTCGATCGCAACGAGTTCTTCGACGTCGTCGGGATCGTGGAGGACGAGCTCGAGGCTGCGATCCAGGTCTTCTTCGTACGCGGCGGGAGGCTCGTCGGCCGTAAGGGATACGTCGTCGACAAGGTCGAAGACCTCGAGACGCCGGAGTTGCTGGCGAGCTTCGTCCGAGATCTATACATGCAGGAGGAAGAGATCCCGCGGGAGATCCTCTCGCCGGTCGAACCTGCGGACCCGGACGCGCTTTCGGCCTTGCTCGCGGAGAAACGCGGCGGCCCTGTTCGGCTGAAGGTGCCGCAACGCGGCGAACGCAAGCGATTGCTCGATACCGTTACACAGAACGCGAAGGAATCGTTCGCGCAGCACAAGCTGAAGCGCCGCAGTGATTTCGACGCGCGCGCGCGTCAGCTGAATGCGTTGCAGGAGGCGTTGGCTCTCGCGGACGCACCGCTCAGGATCGAGTGCTACGACATCTCGAACCTCGGGCCGAACGAGAAGGTCGCCTCGATGGTCGTATTCGAAGACGGCTTGCCGAAGCGATCGGATTACCGTCGCTTCCGCATCAAGACGGTGCAGGGCCAGGACGACTTCGCGTCGATGGCAGAAGTGATCCGGCGCCGCTTCACGAACTATCTCGCAGACCGATCGACCCCGCGGGAGAAACCGGGGAAGTTCGCGTACCCACCGAACCTCGTCGTGATCGACGGGGGACGCGGACAGCTGAACGCTGCGCTGGAGGTGCTCGCCGAGCTCGGATTGCAACACATCACCGCGGTCGGGCTTGCGAAGCGCTTCGAAGAGATCTACTGCTCCGACCGCGACGAGCCGGTGCGGATCGCGCGCGGGTCGGAAGCGCTCTACCTGTTGCAACACGTTCGCGACGAAGCGCACCGGTTCGCCATCCAGTACCACCGCCGATTGCGAGGGAAGAAGACCACGTCGTCGGCGCTCGACCGCGTTCCCGGTGTCGGGCCGGCTCGTAAACGGCACCTCCTCCGCACCTTCGGCTCGGTGGAACGTATCCTTCAAGCGAGCGAGGAGGAGCTCGCGGAGCACGTTCCGGCGTCGCTCGCCCGGCGCATCCTTCTCGTCTTACGCGGACTCGAACGCGGCAAGGAGTGAGCGTGGCCCTGAAGAGACGCGAGGCACCCGAAGAGAACGCCGCTCCCGATTTCACGATCGTCACGGGGTTGTCGGGCGCGGGGCGAACCGAAGCGGCGAACGCGCTGGAGGATCTCGGCTACTTCGTCGTCGACAATCTGCCCCCGGCATTGATGAGCAAGATGATCGAGCTTTCGTCCGCGTCGAGCCAGGCCCCTCGTCATATCGCGTTCGTCGTCGATGTTCGCGGCGGCCCGTATTTCGACCAACTCGCAGAGGCGTTACGGGATCTCGGCAAGCGGGGACACGACTATCGCATCGTCTTCCTCACGGCGTCCGACGACACCATTATCCGGCGGTACGAGCACAACCGGCGCACGCATCCGCTCGGCGCCAGCGTGTCCGACGGTCTGGCGAAGGAGCGCGCGCTGCTCGAGTCGGTACGCGAGGTCGCGGATCTCGTGATCGACACGACGGACCTCTCGGTCCACCAGTTGCGTGAGCGGATCGTCGCCGACTTCTCGTTGCAAGCGCGCGAGGAACGCATGCGCACGACGGTGATCTCGTTCGGCTACAAGCACGGGATCCCACTCGACGCAGATCTCGTTCTCGACTGCCGATTCCTGCCGAACCCACATTGGGTCGACGCGCTTCGTCCGTTGCCCGGCACCGATCCACGGATCCGCGAGTACGTCCTTTCGAAGGATCAGACATCCGACTTCTTGGAGCGGCTCGACCACCTCTTCGATGGGCTCGTGCCCGGGTTCCTCGATGAAGGCAAGCGCTTCCTCACCGTCGCGATCGGATGCAGCGGCGGCCGTCATCGTTCCGTGGTTCTCGCCGACGAGATCGCGTCGCGCTTGCGCGCGCGCGGCCTTCCGGTGAGCGTCCGGCACCGCGATCTCGAGCGAGAGTGACATGGCCGATCCCAGGATCGCCTGCATCGGCGGCGGCCACGGCTTGTACGCCGCGTTGAGTGCGGCGCGTGAGTTGACGCCCAACGTGACGGCGATCGTTACGGTCGCGGACGACGGCGGCTCGTCGGGGATCTTGCGGCGGCAGCTCGGCATCCCCGCTCCCGGAGATCTCCGGATGGCGATCGCAGCGCTCGCCGCCGATCCCCAGCGTCGCGGGCTCATCCAATATCGCTTCAAGGAAGGCGAGCTCGCCGGCCACCCCCTCGGCAACCTCTTGATCGCGGCGCTTGCGGACCTCCGCGACGATTTCGCGCGCGCGGTCGACGAGGTCGCACGCCTCGCCGGTGTCGCCGGCAAGGTGGTGCCGTCGACGACGGCGCCGGTGACGCTGCGCGCGCAGATCAACGGCGAGGTTGTCTCCGGCCAAGTGTCGATCGCGCGCGGACCCGCAGCCGTTGAAAGGCTCTGGCTCGAGCCCCCAGGCGCGGAAGGGCATCCCGACGCGATCGCTGCGCTCGAGGAAGCAGATCTCGTCGTCCTCGGCCCCGGCTCGCTGTACACGAGCATCGTCGCCGCGTTGTTGCCGGCCGGCATCGCCGACGCGGCCGCGCGCGCGCGCCGGGTCGCGTTCGTTATGAACCTCGCACAACAGAAGGGCGAAACGTTGGGGCTCGACGCCGGAGGGCATGTGCGCGGGTTGCTCACGCACTGCCCCTCGTTACGGCTCGACGCGGTCCTGTGT
>JBHELL010000208.1:0-6077 GCA_046263075.1 Actinomycetota bacterium
CGGCCCGAGCCGTCGGCGAGGTTCACGATGGAGAGTTTCGGACGGTTGATCGCCGCCTTCGGTAGATGCGGGCCTAGGAAGTCGGGTCCCATGAGCACGTTCGGAACGACGACACCCATCGCCAGCGTGGCGACCGCGAGGTACAAACCTCTGATGCGCAATGCCGGGATCCCGACGAGCGCAGCCACGATCGCACCGGAAGCGCCCGCGATCGGCAACACGACGAGGAACGGCCAATGCCACGACGCGAGGAACGCAGCCGACACGCTGCCGACGGCGACGAACGCGTAATGGCCGAGGCTGATCTGGCCCGCCCATCCGGTCAGAAGGACGAGCGAGATGCCGATTATGCCGACGATGAAGACGGTGTGCGCGCTTCCGACTTGCGAGGTCCCCGCAATCCAGGGGTACCCGAGAAGCAGTGCGCCGAGGAGCCCGTAGCCCGCCCAGCGCGCGTTCGAGATCTGCGGCATGCGGATGAGCTCACGCGGGATGACGCGGATCTCCTTGATCGAATCCCACGTCCCAACCTCGGTCTGACGCGACGTCGACTTCTCGCGTTGCAGGAACAAGCCACCGACGATCACGAAGAACAACATGATGTCGAACCAGTTCCACTGCGGGTACGCGACCTGGATCATGTCACGCACGAGGACGATGCCGACCGCAGCCATGATCGTCTGCGGGATGCTCCGCATCCGCCCCATCACAGCGGCAGCGAGCGGGAGCATCAGCTCACGTGGGTTGGTACCGTACCCGAGCGTGTACCCGGTGACCGGCATCGACAAGGTCGTGAACAGAGCCGCCAGGAGCCCCGAGATCATCCACACGCCGATCTGCACGGCCTTCGTGTTGATCCCGAGGAGCGACGCTCGATCTGCGTTCTCTGCCGAGCCTCTGATCGCGATACCGATGCGCGTCTTCTTGAAGAAGAAGGCCATCCCAGCGATCGTCGCAACCGCAAGCAGGGTGCCGACGAGGTGAGGGATGCCGAACGGGACATGCGAGATCGTGACCAAGCACCGTTTCGGGCACGGCCATGGGAACGGTAGCCCCTGGTCGAGCTGACCCGCCTTGTGGAACTTCTGCGTCAGCGTGTTCTGAAGCACGCCGAGGAGCTGCATCATCACGATCGTCGCGACCGTGAGGACGATCCGCGGGCGCTTGAAGAAGAAGATGACGAACAACAACCCGACCAGGAAACCGATCAACGCACCGCCGAGCAGCGCGAGCGGAAGTGCGAGCCAGTACGTCAGGTAGTTGCGAGTGGCGAGCTCATAGAGCAGCGTCGCGCTCGCTCCGCCGAACACGATCTGTGCGAAGTTGATGATCCGCGCCGAGCGGTAGACGAGGATCAAACCCGCAGCAACGAGCGAAGCCAACAGCGCCGTATACAGCGAGTAGAGCAAGAACCCCGGCGGCGTTCGGGTCGGCAGCACGAAGTAGAGCAGGACGATGCCGACGGCCAGCCCGGCTCCTATGAGCTGGGAACGGAACCGAGTTGTGAGTTCTTCTTTGGTGATCGTCGTCATTGGTCGGGGGAAAGGGTCTCGATGTTGCTCGTGAAGTGACCCGACCAGCTCGGTACCCACGTCGGGTTGTTGGAGTCAACGTCGTAACACGCCGGCGGAACGTTGGGGCAGTTGCTGCCGGCGGCGTTCTTGACCGTGCTCGGATATTCCGGCTTCCAGGTCTGTACGAAGTAGTTGTCCTTGATCGGCATGCCGCCCCACTGTGAGGCGAACCAGTACGTGCCGTTCATCGTGTAGTAGCGGGTGTTGTTGTTGGTCTGCGCGTCGACGAGCGGCTGGAGCGAGTCCGTCGAGCAGTACTGGTGAAGCGCCGCACCCATCTGGTCTAGGTAGGGCGTGACCAGTGACCCGTCAAGCTGGACGCCTGCGGTTCCGGCGGCTTTCTCGGCCGTATCGAGGACCAAGTCGACGTTGCGGTTCAGCGCATCCCGCGTGGCGTTTGGGAATCCCGTAATGACGGTCGAAAGCCCGTTGATCTCAGAGTGCGCCTGCTGGCGGATCAGGTCGACCGGCTTCTTGCCGCCGAGCAGCGTCTTCAGCTGCGTCATTACCTGGTCGATCTTGCCGGAGCTGCACTGTTCGCGCAGCGCCGTCGCGATGTCCGGTTGCGACGCGATGACGATCGTCCACTTGACGATCCACGCCGACGCGAGGTCACCACATGCCTTCACATGGTTGTCACGCCGGACGACGTCGGAGCGCGACGTGATCCAGCGCTGGTTCAGCTCATCGAACCCGAGCGAGATCGTGTCCGCGCCCGGCCTGATCGGGAGCTCGAGGATCCTCGTGCGTGGGTACGCCTGGTTGATCGCATCGTTCAGACCGTTCACCCCCGCAGGCGGATCGGGGAACGCGGGAACGACGTCCCAAACGATCGCAGGGACGACGCCGATCGTCTGGTGCTGGATCGTACCGAGCTGTTGTTGGTACGCGTCGCGCGCCGGCAGATAGTTGTTCAGGAACTTCTTCTGGAAGTCGTACTTGGGGTAGTCAGACTTGCCGAGCGTCCTCGGGAACACGATGTAGTCCATGAACAAACCGCGGTCCGGGTGCGTGGTGACCGCAAGACCGTCCGAACCGACCGACCCGTCGATCGCCGACTCCGTTTGCGACGCCTCATCCTGCGGAACCCAACGCAAACGCGACTTGATCCCGGTGAACTCGTCGAACATCGTGTAGCTGTGGAGGTTCGGACGCTCGTTCGCGGCGACCGACTTCCCGTCCGTCGGGAGGCTCCGGCCGGTGTTCGGGACCGTGGCGCCGAGTCGCGGCTCGACGGCCGTCGTTGCGCCGGGGGTCTCCTGGCGGCTCGTGTCGCTCACCGCGCGCACGCCGTCGAACGTCTTGACGACCTTGTCCTTCGCGCCGAGCTGCTCGAACTTGAACCGGTAGTCCCCTTCGCCGTTCGGGCCGTTGTTGATCCATTCATCCGCCGCCTCGTCCGGCGAGTTCTTCAGGATCACGCAGTTCGTAAGCGGAGGCGGACCGAAGTCCGTGGGCGGGAACACGGGCGGCTTGAAGTCTGGGATCTTGATCTGCGGGAAGGACGGCTGTTGCTGGTTCTGAGGGTGCGGCACGTACTTGTCGGCCGCGCCGAAGGACAGATCCACCTGCACCGGGCGCAGGAAGACGGTCCCGGCGTTCCCTCCTCCGAAGCAGCTGGTCGTCATCACCATCAACGCCGAGCCGACAACACCGAGCTGATAGGCGCGGCGAAAGCGGTGGATGTGCGAGCCCGCGACGTCGGCTGCACCGTCACCCTCGGCGGCGGGCGCCGGTGACACAGCAACGCGCGCGACGAACGCGCGCCGCAGCGACGCGAGAACGTTGAGGAAGTTAGACGAGCGCATGTGTTTCCTCCTGCTTTCGCTTGAGCGGAAGATGACGTTGTGCCTTCGGTGCGAGGATCTCGGGCGCGAAGGGGTTGCGGAGTGACAACCGCGAGACGACGGAGATCGCGCGGATCGTGATCGGTTGCGCTTCGAAGAGTCGCCGGCGCAACGAGCGGCTCAGCTCTTCGGCCGCGAATACTTCATCGTCGCCGAGCGTCGGGATGAGGTCGCCCCAGAGCGTGCGGGTGACCAACCACGCGAGCTCTGCGTGCTCATCGTCGGTGACGACCTGCTCGAGGAACGCGAGCGGCGTCGCATACGGATCGCCGAGGCCGAGGTCGGTCGCGAGATCGCGGAAATCTGCGTACGCGACCGCGATCCGCGCTTGCGGGCCTTCGCGCATCGCCCACGCGCGTTTGCGCGCGCGCCTGCGCCACTTCACGAAGCCGGGATACGTGAACCGGATCAGCAGTCCGAGCAGGATGAACGGCAAGATCAGCAGCAGGATCGCGACGATGCGGTGTGCGAGCACACCCGCCGGCGTCACCTTCATCGGCAAGTACAGGTTCACCGCGATGTCATCGCTCGGGATGATCGCGACGTGGACCTGTTGCTCCTGGCTGTTCAGGGACGTCTTCGCGTGTTTCGGCATGCCGGTGATAGGCAGCCACCCCTGACGGGGGAACCACACTTCGAGCCAGAGCGAGCCGTGCTTCGGGCGCACCTCGAGGAGATCGGCGCCCTTCCGGTCGCCGCCGTCGAAGCCGTAGCCGATGCGCGCCGGAACTCCGGCCCAGCGCGACACGAGCGCTTCTGCGGCGACGATCTCGAACGGCGTTGCTTGCTTACTTCCGAAGTAGATGTCGTCGACCTTGTTCGGCGGCACCGCGACGGGAAGACCCGAACCGGTAGCGGCAACGGTGTCGAGCATCTTCTTGCGAAGGAAGTCGAGCCGCTTCCACAGATCCTTCGGCCCCGAATCGATGAGCTGGCGAACGCGCGGAGGTGCCGTCGGCGCTTCGAGGAACTCCGCCATGTCCGGTCCTGCGGGTGGTTGTCCGATCAGATCGGATTCCTTCGGCAAGACCGTGAACGAGATGCTGTAGTCGAACCCCTTCTTCACCTGACCGACCTCGACACGCACGGTTCCCGTGCGGCCGTCGGTGAGTAGCGCAGGTGCGTTCGTCGCTTGGAACGCGACGGAGCGCGGCGGGGTCGGAAGAACCGTCCCTTCGAGGCCCTCCAGGTGGAACTGCGCGGACGCGTTCGCCGTCCCGTTGCTCAACGCGCCCGAGCGGTCGACGGCGACGAGGCTCGACGCGCTGAACGGAGGCAGACGCCAGGCTTGCCCGTCGTACACGTCCAGGATGCCGGTGCGCCACGGACCCGTGACCGTCGATCGCACGGTGAAGAGAACACGGTCGACCGTCTTCGACAGCGGGACCGCCTTCGGCAGGATCGCGCGCTGGGTCGGGTCGTAGAGCGGCTTCGGGAACAGGAACCCCGCTTGGCCGAGGAACGCCAGACCGACGACGAGGGCGATGACGATCGGTGCGGCGCGCGCGGCTCGACGAAGCTCGAACCCGAGCGGCATGCCGCCTTCGTCGCCGTTGTCCGCACGGTGAAGGACGGCGAGCCCGATGACGAATCCGAGCAGCGCCACGATCCCGCCGACGAGCTGCGCCTCGGGCGGCTGCGCGATCGCGCAGAACGCGACGACCGGCAGCGGAAGCATGAGCCCAAGCGCCGGGCGGCGCTTCACGATCCCGATGTACGTCCCGCCGTACGTGAGTGCCGCCATCGCCCACACGAGCAGCGCGCGCCAGCCGTCTTCGAAGAATGCGGGCGGACGACGCAACTTCGCGTTCTTGATCGCGGTTCCGACGAGCTGCGACATCTTGCTCATCGCGCCGAAGCCGGTCGTGGACAGCGCAAGCATGCCGACGAGGAACAGCAAGAGGACCGAGAGGATCTGGATGATCGTCGGGCGCTTGTGGGGGCGCAGCGCCCACACGGCCAGCCCGACGCCCACGATCGCACCGAACGCCGCGAAGATGCGCGGAAGGAAGCCGGTGAACATCCCGCCTGCGAGGAACGCCGTGCCGAGTCCCATGAAGAGCGCAGCGACCGCGGGGCGACCGAGCGAAAGCGGAAGCTCCTCGTCGATCATCCGCAGCTGGGCAGCCGTCGTCTGCGTCTGCTCGGGCGCAGCCGCGGGCGCTTCGGCGGGAGCCTGCTGCTCGGCCGCTTCCTGTTCGATGACTTCTTCGTCGACTGGCATTACCGGCGTCCTGCTCCCACCTCGATGGACAACGCTGCGGCGATCGACTGCTCCGGCCGCACCTCTACCGCGGAGCATCCGAGCGCGGCGGCCGTGTTCAACGTCTCTGCCGCTTCCTCGTCCCACATCAACGCGACGACGAGGAAGGAGACTCCCTTGTTGATCAACAGACGGAGATGCGCAGCAGCTTTCGCTTGCAAGCGCGGTGTGATCAAGATGTTGTGAGCGTCGCGTCGTGGGTCTGCCACGCGGCGCATGATCATGTCGTCGAGCTTCTTCTTGCCGAGGTCGACGCGCGCGAGTGCATCGAGGATCGTGATCGGCGCGCCGGGACCGCGCAGACTCTTGGTCAGCGGACCGTCGTTCACCTCGCACGACACTGCGTAGCCTTCGGTGAGGTGCTTCACGCCCATCGACGCAGCGATCCTTACC
>JBHELL010000209.1:0-13273 GCA_046263075.1 Actinomycetota bacterium
TTCGATGGGGTACTCACGGTGTCGCATCGCCATCACGATCTCGTCGTGCGTCTCCGCGGTCACCTTCAGTGCGTGCGGCAACGAGCCGCGCTCGACGACGAGCGAGTGGTACCGGGTCGCCTCGAATGGGATGGGCAAACCATCGAGCACGCCCTCACCCCGGTGATAGATCTGCGAGGTCTTCCCGTGGAGCAGCGTCGGGGCGCTCAGGATGCGCGCGCCGAAGACGTGGCCGATGCATTGGTGCCCGAGACAAACCCCGAGCAGCGGAACCTGCGGGCCGAGCTCGCGGATCACGTCATTCGATATCCCGACGTCGCGCGTGTTCTCAGGTGTTCCGGGTCCGGGCGAGATGACGATCCCGTCGGCGCCGAAATCCTTCACCCACGCGACGTCGACGGCATCGTTCCGCACAACCGTCGGTTCGGCGCCGAGCTCCGCGAGCTCTTGGAACAGATTGAACGTGAACGAGTCGTAGTTGTCGACGATCAGGATGCGCGCGCCCATCACGCCGAGCGTACCACTACGCCTGTGTCGCCAGCTTCCGCTTCTCGTCTTCGCGCAACTCTTTGCGAAGTACCTTGCCGATCATCGACTTCGGCAGCTCCGTCCGGAACTCGTATGCCTTCGGGATCTTGTAGCCGGTCAAACGTTCGCGAAGGAACGCGTCGATCTCCGCCTCCGTGATCGTTTCGCCGGGCTTCGGCGCTATGAACGCCTTGACACTCTCTCCGGACTTCCCGCCGGGAACACCGATCACCGCGGCCTCGAGCACTTTCGGGTGTTGATAGATGACTTCTTCGATGTCGCGCGGATACACGTTGAAGCCACCGACGATGATCATGTCCTTCTTGCGGTCGACGATCTTGAAGAAGCCGTCGTCGTCGATCGCGGCGATATCGCCGGTGTGTAGCCAGCCGTTGATCAGCACCTGATCCGTCTCTTCGGGCTTGTTCCAGTAGCCCTGCATCACCTGCGGGCCACGGATGCACAGTTCGCCGGGTCCCGGCGCAGGGACCTCCTTCGATGGATCGTCGACGTCGACGAGCTTGCACTCGGTTCCCGTCACCGGCAATCCGATGGTACCGATCTTCCGTTTGCCGTATAGCGGGTTGCAGTGCGACATCGGCGCCGTCTCCGACAATCCGTACCCCTCGACGAGCCGCCCACCGGTGACTCTCTCCCACCGCTCTTGAACCTCGATCGGCAACGGCGCCGCGCCCGACGCGCACAGCCGCACGGAATGCATGTCCGTCTTCTCGAGATCCGGATGGGCGAGCAAGTTCTGGTACAGCGTCGGCACGCCGGGGAAGATCGTCGGCTTCGTGCGGCGAACCGTCGCGAGCAATCCTCCTGCATCGCGCGGGTTCGGCTCGAGGACGAGCGTTGCCGCAGCGAAGACACCGACGTTCATGCACATCGTCTGCCCGTATGAGTGGAACAGCGGCAGCGCGCACATCACGGTCTCGCCGCCTTCCTTCAGATCCTGCAACCACAACTTCGCCTGATAACAGTTCGCGACGATGTTGTAGTGGGTCAGCATGACACCCTTCGAGACCCCAGTCGTTCCTCCCGTGTACTGCAGCAATGCGAGATCGTGCTGGGGATCGACCGGCTCTTGAGGCACGCCTCCGCGCGCGCGGCGCATGAGGTCCTTCCACTTCCGGACCGGCTCGCCGGCGCCGATGGGCAGCCACGCATCCTTCTTCATCTTCGGCGCCAAGAAGGCCTTGATCCCGCTGAAGTTGTCGAAGACCGACGCGACGATGACCTCGCGCAGCTTCGGGCAGTCGTCTCGCACCGCTTTGATCTTCGGATACATCAAGTCGAGCACGACGAGCACTTCGATGCCCGCGTCGTTGAGCTGGTGCTCCAGCTCCGGTTCGGTGTAGAGCGGGTTGTTGCAAACGATGATCCCGCCGAGCCGCAACGTCGCGAAGAACGTGATGACCATCTGCGGCACATTCGGCATCAGCGTGCCGACCCGTGTTCCCTTTCCGACGCCGAGATCGCGCAGCACGGACGCGCACTTGTCGATCTCGCGCGCGAGTTGCTTGTACGTGAGCCTGTTCCCGTGGAACTCGACGGCAACGCGATCTGGGAATCTGGCCGCCGAATCATCGAGCAGGGCGGTCACGGGAACGTTCGGGAAGTCATAGGTCGCCGGAACACCCGGTGGATAGCTCTTGACCCAGGTCTCGTCCATCGCGTCTCCCTATCGTCGTGGAACGTGATTGTGGTCGGTGCCGGCGCAAACGTACAAACCGTCTATCCGGAACTTGCTCTCGCCTCGCATCCGATCGCGCAGGTAGCATGTGCGGTCGATGCCGGTCTCCAAGTCGAAACGCAGGCGGTACACCCCGCCCCCGAAGCCTAAGCCCAAGCCTTCGCCGCCCTGGGTGCCGGCGCTGATGCTCGCACTGCTCGGGCTCGGCGTGATCGACCTGGTCCTGTATTACCTCGGCGCGCTGCCCGGGCAGTCTCCGTTGTGGGGCCTGCTTTCGGGGTTCGCTCTCATCTCCGGCGGCTTCTTCGTAGGCATCTTCTGGCGCTGACGGCTCGGGCGACCGAGTCATACCCCGTGGGGGTATAGTGGCCGCATGGCGTATCTCTACGGTGAGAGCAAGGACGTCCTGCTCGCCCGCCTGCGGCGGATCGAGGGGCAGGTGCGGGGCATCGCGCGCATGGTCGAGGACGACAAGTACTGCGTCGACGTGATGAACCAGATCTCCGCCGCGACGGCAGGGCTCGAAAAGGTCGGTCTGCATCTGCTGTCTGCCCACATCAGGGGCTGCGTCCGCGAAGCGGTCGCCACCGAGGAAGGCGAAGAGAAGGTCGACGAGCTGCTCGACGTGGTTGAACGGTTCGTAAAGGCCTAGTTACACCCATGTGATTTTTCCCCAGCTGGGGACGGAGGTGTGGATAAGTGCCCGTGTTCGGCTACCGCTGCGAAGGATGCGGCGCGCGCACGGACCACGTCGTTCTCCCCGGCGAAGACGCGCCGAGCCGATGCGCCGACTGCGGCGCGGCCCTCAAACGGACCTGGGCTGCACGCGTGCACGTGAGCCTCGAAGGGTGGGGCTTCTCGAAGACCGATTCACTGGTCTACGACACCAGAGGCAAGGACTTCAAGGCCCTGAAAGAGCGCGCGCAACGCATCGTCGATGAGTAAGGGCTCGGCTAGTTGTGCGCCACTTCTTCGCGCTTGATCATCGGCTCGCCGCAGTGACGCGGCGGCGTTTCGCTTCCTCGCCGCAACACGAGGAGCTCCGTCCCGCAATTCTCACATCGGAACGTGATGCGCACGTCGGGCGGCGGCGCCGTGGGCGGGGGAGGCTCGGCATGCGACGGGCCGCGCGCAACGAGTGAACGCAGCGACGCGATGCCGAAGCCGCAGAGCGCCACTGCGATGATGAGCGCGATCGCGAGCCGCATGCTCCCGATCCTACGGGGCGCGCGTCCCTAGAGACGTTCGACGATGGTCGCGTTCGCCATGCCGCCGCCTTCGCACATCGTCTGGAGGCCGTAGCGCGCGCCGCGGTTCTCCATCTCGTGCAGCAGCGTGGTCATCAGGCGCGCGCCCGAGCATCCGAGCGGATGTCCGAGAGCGATCGCGCCGCCGTTGGGATTGACGTTCTTCTCGAAGTACTCGTCGTCGATCCCGAGGGCGCGCTTCCAGGCGAGGAGCACGGTCGCGAACGCCTCGTTGATCTCCACGACGTCGATGTCGTTGATGTGCAACCCTGCGCGCTCGAGCACCTTCTTCGTCGCGGGGATCGGAGCCGTCAACATGAGAACCGGGTCCGAAGCCGCGACGGCGAACGAGTGGAAGCGCGCGCGCGGCTTCAAGCCGAGCTCCTTCGCTTTCTCCGGCGTTGTCACGAGAACCGCCGCGGCGCCGTCGGAGATCTGGGACGAGTTGCCGGCGGTGGTCACCCACTTGATCTCGGGGAACTTCTGCGCGTATTCCTCGCTGTAGAAGGCCGGCTTCAGCGAGGCGAGCTTCTCCGCGCTCGTCTCGCGCAACCCTTCGTCGGTGTCGAAGAC
The DNA here is from genome assembly GCA_046263075.1 of Actinomycetota bacterium. GTDB lineage: Bacteria > Actinomycetota > AC-67 > AC-67 > AC-67 > JBHELL01. Next base: position 4,048 of record JBHELL010000209.1, read on the forward strand.
GCGCAGATCGCCGTTCTCGCCGACCTTGATGGGGAAGATCTCTCGCGAGAACGCTCCGTCCCTCGTCGCGGCTTGCGCGCGCTGCTGCGAACGCAGCCCGACCGCGTCGACCTGTTCGCGCGTCAAGTTCCATCTGGCGGCGATCAGCTCGGATGAGATCCCTTGCCCTACGAGGTTGCCGTTGTACCGCTCGTTCATCGCCTGCGTGAACGGGAAGCCTCCTGCGATCGACGAACCCATCGGAACGCGCGTCATCACCTCGACGCCCGAAGCGACGACGACGTCTTGCGCGCCGGAGATGACCGCCTGCGCCGCGAAGTGGATCGCCTGCTGCGACGACCCGCACTGACGGTCGACCGTGGTTGCCGGCACGTGCTCCGGCAATCCGCCGTCGAGCCATGCGTTGCGCGCGATGTTGATCGACTGCTCCCCGACTTGCGATACGCAGCCGGTGATGTGGTCGTCGACGACGGCAGGGTCGACCCCGCTTCGCTCGAACAGCTCCTTCAGCGTTCTGCCGAGCAGCGTGACCGGGTGCGTGTCCTTCAGCGCGCCCCCACGGCGCCCCACGGGGGTCCGGACGGCTTCGACGATCACGGCTTCGCGCATGGCTGGTCCTTTCGCGTCTTTGTTACCCGCCGGTAACGTTAGCCCTCAGCAGGCACAACGTCAAAGCCGAGGTGCTTTGTTCCGTGCGAGCGCCTCGACCAGCTCCGCAGCGCGCGCCGGTCCGTCGAGCTGCGCAGCCTCGGCCCTCATCGCTTGGGCGCGCGCGGTGAACGGCCGCTGGGAGATGACGCGCCCGAGGGCCGCCGCGAGCGTCCGCGCCGTCGGCTTCAGGACGCGGAGGCCCGCGCCCGATCGTTGCACTCGGAACCCGTTCTCGCGCTGGTCGCCGTGCCCGGGAACGACCACGAGCGGAACGCCGTGCGTGAGGGCGCGCGCCACGATCCCATGCCCGCCGTTGCACACGACGGCGCGGCACAACGGCAGCAACGCGTCGTGAGACGTGAAGGCGGACGAGACAACACCGCGCGGGAGTCGCTCGGGCGGGATCGACTTCCCCGCCGTAACGACGGCGCGCACGCCGAGCCGAGAGACCGCATCGATCGACATCTCCAGCACGTCGCCATGCGGATGCGCCGTGCTGAGCGCGACCAGAACGAGGGGCTCGTCGCCGTCGGGAACCGGCGGTTGCGGCGCCGGGCGGTCCCACAGGCACGGACCCACGACCTTCGCGTGCGACGGCCAGTCCGCTCGCGCGATCTCGAGTGAGGGCAACGTGGCCACCAGGATCAGCTCGCGGGACATCTGTCCGTCGAGCCGATCTACCGGCTCCAGAGCGAGCTCCGCCCTGATCGCGTTCAATGCGTCGCGCGCACGAGCGAGATCGCGTACGTTCGCGCGGCGCATCCACTCGTCGCGCAACCAAAAGATCCCGCGCCCGGGCGCTTTCCCCCAGCCGAAGGGAGGCAGCTCGCGCGACGGGGAGTGCAACGCGTGGATCGACAGTGTCGCGAACGGCACGTCGTTCACCTCGCATGCCAATGCCGCGCCGAGCGTCAACAGGTCGACGACCGCGACATCCGGTGCCACTTCGGCGACGAGCGGCGCCATCGCGCGCGCCATCTCGAGCGAATCGTGGTACGGCGTGAGATTGTCGAGCGTGCTGCCCGGCGTGTGCGGCAGCTCGGCGAACCTGACGCCTGCGCTTCGGGCATCCTCAAAGTGCTCGATGCCTGTCACAACCGTTACGTCGTGCCCTCGCTCTCCCAGCGCGCGCGCGACCGAGAGCATCGGGTGCCCGTGACCGGCGCCGGGCAACGACGCGCACAGAACCTTCACGGGCTCACTCTACTGGCTACGCTTCGAAGCGATGCCGGAGCTTCCCGAGATGCAAGCGCTTGCGGAGCGGCTCGACAACGCATTCGCAGGTTCGGCGCTGTCGACCTTCACCGCGTATTCATTCGTCGCGCTGAAGACCGTGCAACCGCCGGCGGACACGTTGCGCGGGGCAACGCTCCGGTCGGTCGGCCGCCGCGGGAAGTTCTTGATCTTCGGCTTCGGGGACGCTCGCATCCTCATCCATCTTTCGCAAGGGGGCCGCATCGACGTCGAAGAGCCGCCGAAGAAGACGAAGCCGCGCGGCGCGCTTGCGCGTTTCACGTTCCAAGCGCGCGCGCTTCTGTTCAAGGAATTCGGGAGGGAGCGTAAGGCCGGATGGTGGGTTCTCGCGCCCGGCGATGAGGGGCCGCTCGCAGCGCTCGGTCCCGAAGCGACGTCGGATGGGTTCGCCGCGTGGGCGCGCGCCTCGCACGATACCCGGCGCGTCCACACGATCCTGCGAGATCAGCACACGGTCGCGGGCGTGGGTCGCGGATACGCCGACGAGATCTTGCACCGTGCCCAGCTTTCGCCGTACGCGTCCATGGCATCGCTCGATGCGGAAGCGCGCGAGACGTTGATCGCGTCGATCAGCGATGTCCTCGGCGAGGCTCTGGAGGAAGAACGAAAACGAACCGGCGGCCTGCCGGCGAAATTGAACGACCGCTTCCGGATCCACGGTCACGCCGGCGAGCCGTGTCCACGCTGCGGCGCCGATCTTCGCCGCGTGTCGTACGAGTCGCACGAGGTTGCGTACTGCCCCGCGTGTCAGACCGGAGGCAAGATCCTGGCGGACCGGCGGATGTCCCGGTTGCTCCGCTGAAAGCGAAAGAGCCGCCGGTCTCGGCGGCTCTTCCGGAACGAAGGGGGCTACGACTCGACCCGGATGACGCCGCGCATGTTCGGGTGGATGTGACATTGGTAGGGAAGCACGAACGAGCCGTCGGGAAGCTGGAGTGCGCCGCCACACGGCTTCGTCGTCGTTCCCGTCTTTGCCTTCAGCACGCCGTTGGCGATCGTGAATGTGACCCTGGCAACGTCGGAGCTCGAAACGTTGACGAAGAAGCACGGCTCTGCGCCGAGATCACCCGTTGGGTGCCCGATGGCTTCGAGCCCAACCCACTGAACCGTCGAGGCCGACGGGATGTCGATCGCAGGCGACACGTATCCCTGCGTGCTTTGCGCGGTCACCGTGCACGGATCGTTGCACCCAACAGCTGCGTGAGCGCCGAACGGCGCGAGCGCGGCGACCAACGCGGTCGCCACCACCAAGCCGGCTCGGCGCATCAGTGATCCACCCCGAACGTCCACTGTGTGTTGTTGCCGCCGATGGCGACGGGGTGCGAGGTCAGACCGGTCGTTTCCGTCGCGGTGTAGGTGTCGGCGCCGCTGCCGGCATCGACGAACGTCCCCCAGGTGTTCACGCCTGCGTACGACGAGTCGATGTCGCTCGAATGGTTGTTGGGATCCCACAACCCGCGACCAGTAACCATCGCGCCGGTCTTGCCTTGCGCGATCATGTTGTAGATGTCCGCGCCGCCTGCGTCGGCGAACACCCCGTACGCGACCGCTGGTCCGCCGAACCCGTTGTCCATCACCTCGGCTTTCTTGGTGTCACTGATCGTGCGACCGAAGTAGGAGTCGTTGCCGGTACCCGAGATGAGCACACCGACGCCGCCGTACGAGCCGGTGCCGAAGCCGCAATTCAAGAGCGGGTTGATCCAGGGAGACGTCGAGTGATCGTCCGTGTACCAGTCGTTGTCGCCGCCGTCGTCCGCTGCGATGCCCGTCGCACCGAAACCTGCGAAGCCGACCGCGTAGAAGTCGGTTGTCGTCGCGAAGTCGGTTCCGACGTAGGTGTCTGTTCCGAGACCGGTGTCCGTCAGGATTCCGACGCCGAAGTAGGTGCCTTCTCCCTGGGTGTACACGCCTTGGAATCCGTCGCCGGCCATCGTGCTGAACAACCCTTGCGCGCGCCACAGGTCGTTACCCATGCCGTCGCTTGCAACGCCGCGCCCGCCGAGCCCGCCGGATCCCTGTCCGAACGCCCAGATGTGATGCCCTTGGCTCGACGCGACATCGAACTCATGGTTGTCATTACCGGCGCCGTCGAGGAATAGCCCGTTCCCGGCTTCGCCGAAGCCTTGCGCTCCTCCGTCGAGGTACCACAGGCCGAACCCTGAGCCGAACGGTGTGCTGCTCCCGCGCGTCATCTTCGCGGTGTAGCTGTCGTTGCCTCCGACGTCGATCAAGATCCCTATCGCTCCCTCCGCACCGGAACCCTGCGCGAGGGACGGCTCGCCGACGTAGGAATAGATGTCGTTCGAAGAGCCGGTCGTGCCGTCACCGAGGTCGGCAGACACCGAGACGACGAGGCTGTTACAGAGCATCCACGGGCCTCCGAAGCCGAGGTTCGGAACGGTGTAGGGACATGCCGCTCCGGCGCGAACGTTGTACACGTCGTCACCCGCCGGATCGACGAGCAAGATCGGGTCCGGGAACGTCGTCGCGAACATCCCGGTGTTCGGGTTGTGCGTACCGTCGCCCGTCCCGCCGAGCACGAACAGCCCGGCCGGATCCTTGAAGAGATCTGGATCGGTGCCGGCGATCGCAGCAGCGGGCGTTTTCGCGGCAAGCTGCGCGAACGCCGAGCTGGTGCGCGCGCGGAACATGTTGACCGCCGCGACGATCGCTGCTTGATGCTGCGCGCTTAGGTCGCGCTCTTCCGGCCGCAGCACCGGCACCGCCGGGTCCCACTTGCCCTGCAGACGCGCGACGACCGCTTGCGAGATCGGGATCTGCGCCGCGTACACGGATGCCACGGTGTTGACGAGATCCGCGAACGCGGGGCGAACCTGCGCTGGGATACGCGTCGCACTCGCGTTGATCTCGGCGAAGGTCTGCGGCGTGACAGGGATCCCGACGAGCGAGTAGACGCGCGCGATCGAGCTCGCGATGTCCGACGCCGCTGGCCGCGTCGCGTGCGGTGTGGTCAGGTTGAATGCCGAGTGCACGAAGCTCAGCCAGCCGTTCGGCGTCCGCCCATTCGTGACGAGGTCGTTGAGGACCCAGTCTTTGCGCTGCTGCGGCGTCTGCCCCTTCGGCGGGGCGGGGAGGATGTGCGTGAAGAGGTTGCCCCATCGCGCGCCCTGGCCGGCGATGGTCATGTCGCCGGTCTCATGCGCCGGCTGCACCGTCCCGGCGCGCGCCCCAGGAGCGACGGCCGCGACAACGGCGACGAGCGCCAGGATGCGGACGAGTTTCATCGATCGAGCCACGTTGCTACCCCTCTCCTCGTGGAGAACCCTTGCCACCATTTCGGCGGCGGCCCCCGACCTTCCTGCTCACATCGTCATCGGGGGTCCGGCGCCGTCCGTTATCGAGCGCATGACGGCGTAGTCACCCACCCGCTCGCCGACCGAAAGGCCGACCTCGTTGTCGTACCGGACGTGGATCCCGCCGTAGTAGCGGCTCATCGCGGCTTCGGTCGCGTCGGCATGGAACTGGGTCGCCTGATCCGGGAAGAACTCGGAAAGCACGGTCATGGCGGCGTTCGTGAAGGTCGCATGACCCGAGATGTAGCCGGGGAACGGCGGGGTCGAGATGAGCGGGGACCAGCTCGGGTCCCACAGCCGCCGGATCGTGGTGATCGGGCGGTCGGCCCAGTACGTGAACTTCGTATCCCAAGCTGCGATCCCCGCGTCGGCGAGAGCCGTACCGACGTAAGCAAGAACGCGCGCTTGACGCATGGTGTCGAGCCCGTGTGCGTGCGCAGTGTCGAGGGCGATATGCAAGCTCATCCCCGGCGGGGTTTCCGTCCCTCCGCCGCCGGCCCAATACAAGGCGATGGCGCGCTGGCGGTCCGTCAGATGCAACGACGCCTGATACAGATCCTGCGCGGCGCTTATGTAATCGGGCCCGTCACATGCAGGAGGCGCGACCGGGCGAACGGCGTCACTGCTCGGCAAGACGAAGGGGGAGACCTTCCCCCATACCGGCTCGAGCGGCGGGTACTTGAACGAAGGCGGGGTGGGGCTCCAGTTGCACGTGCCCGTGATACGACCCGAGCCGTCCCATTGCGCGGCCGACCCGTCGTTCGCGCGTGCTGCGAGCACTTTGAGCGCAACCTCGCGTCCAAGCCGGTATCCCGCGGCAACATCGCTCGGGTAGCTGACTCCGCGCGCGATGAGATCCTCGCCGTTGCCCGCTGCCACATCGTCGAACGTGCTGCCTTCCTCCGGGAAGAAGCTCGACAACAGAACGGAGCCGACACCGTCTGCAGTTGCTTGGTCGCTCGGGTACGAAGGTGTCGCGGGCTGCGAGCGATTCGCGATCAACAGTGGGTCGAACGACGAAGGAGGTGGACGCAAGTAGCAGTACTTGTAGTGCCACGCCGATATCAGCGCGTCTTCCATCGCCGTTTCGAAGATCGCGATCTGTCGTGCGATCCGCGGTGGGTCGCGATCGGGCTTCGCCGAATACTTGGTGATCATGTCGAGCAGGGTTCGGTTCCACGCGGTGCCGGCAGGTTCAGCGTCTCTCTCGACCGTGAAGTGGTTGGTGTGGATCGCGCTCGCGACCGCGAGGGCGTCCGCGACGGCTTCGGTGCTTGCAAGGCTCGGCGGCGGGGGAACGGGAACGTCGCCCGGGTGAACGAACCATGGGCGCCACGTGCCTGCGTCCGGCTCGTCGGTGAATGTGACCGCCTTCGAGGTGACGAGTGCAGCGTATGCAGGGTCGGCTGCACACTCGTCGGCGCGCGCAACCCCGAAAGTGGTTGCCGCGATAGAGCACGTCAGCATGAATAGGATGGCTCGGCGCATCGGTCCCTTCCCCGCGACTCGTCAGTGATTACGACGACGCGACCCTGTGCTCCTGCGCCGGGAGATGTCGGGCCCCGATCCACGGGCCTCTATCGGCGCATTTGTACGCTTTCCGATCTGCGGGAAAGATGGCGGCGTGAGCAAGTCAGTCTCCGTCGACCGTGACATCGCAGCTCTGCCCGCGACGGTTTGGGCGCTCGTTTCCGACGTCACGCGGATGGGCGAGTGGTCCCCCGAGACGAACCGATGCAGCTGGCTCGGCGACGCGACCGGACCCGCCGTCGGCGCCGAGTTCCGCGGCACGAACTCGCATCGCGGACGGTGGTGGTTCACAACCTGCCGTATTACTCGGTGCGAGCCCGGACGATCCTTCGCGTTCGACGTCTCTTTCGGCCCGATCCACATCGCTGAATGGGAGTACGAGTTCGAGCCCGCGCCGACGGGGTGCCGCGTCACGGAAACGTTCCGCGACAAGCGCGCGCTGCCGCTCGCGCTGCTCGGCAACGCGGCACTCGGGATAACCGATCGCGCCGAGCACAACCGCAAGACGATGGTGGAGACGCTGTCACGATTGGCCAACGCGGCGGAGAAGAGTTAGCGGCGACTTCCGTGGTCTTAATAGATCGGTGCGCGAACCGCGTAGTTGCTGGAGGTCCCTTGTCGTTGCCGAATGCGAGAGCGGCCAGGCGGGACTCTTGACCGCCCAAACGCTCGAGTAGTAAGGTCCTTCCAGTCGGCCAAAACGCCGCAGCTCCCTTCAAATTTCTCAGGCCGCCCGGAGAGGGGGAAGTGCGAATGAATCGTCGCACGCTGCGGCTGGCCACCGTCTTTGTAGTCGCCGGCGGTCTGATCACCACCGGCACTCTCATCGGAAGAGCGCTCGTGCTCTCGCCCTCAAACAAGGCGCCTGTCCTCTACACCGATGATCTGGCAGAGGCCGATCCACCCGAATTCACGGTCACCGTTCCTGACTTCTTTGGTGATTTCACCGGTGGGGCCCCCTCGCAAGCTCAAACTACGCAAGCGAACAGCGTCGCGCTGTCCGATTCCCCGGTGCAACAGGCAATCTTGGGTGAACAGGGACGGGTAATCCGGAGGCTCCAATCCGTGGAAGGATGGAGCCATGGCACGACAGAGCAGGGTCCCCCAGGAAGTCCGTGAGCGAGCGATCCGTCTCGCCCTGGACGGCGTTGAAGAGCACGGATCGAAGTGGCAGTCGATTAAAAGCGTCGCGGCGAAGATGGGGTTCCACCCCGAGACGCTGCGTGCGTGGGTCAAGCAGTTCGAGATTGACCACGGCAAGGCGGCCGGACTTACCACTGATGAGCGTAAGCGCTTGAAACAGCTCGAGCGGGAGAACTTCGAGTTGCGCCGAGCCAACGAGATCTTGAAGTCGGCGTCGGCTTTTTTCGCGGCGGAGCTCGACCGCCCACACAAACGATGATCAACTTCATCGACGCGAACAAGGCCGCCTACGGGGTCGAGCCGATCTGCGAGCAGCTGCCGATCGCCCCGTCCAGCTACTACGACGCGAAGTCTCGGCCGCCATCTGCTCGCGCCTGTCGTGACGAAGCGCTCAAGCGTGAAATCGCGCGTGTGCACCGGGAGAACAACGTCGGCACGTACAGTGCGTACAAGGTCTGGCGTCAGCTCAACCGCGAAGGGATCCGCGTCGCCAACTGCACGACGCGCCGTCTGTTCCGCGAGCTCGGTCTGCGCGGCGTGCGCCGCGGTCGATCCACTCGCACGACGTTTCCCGATACCAAGGCCGAAAGGCCAGCCGATCTCGTGCAGCGCAACTTCGTCGCGACGCGTCCGAACCAACTCTGGCTCGCCGACATCACCTATGTCGCGACGATGGAGAACCGTTTCGCCTATGTCGCGTTCGTCTTCGACGTGTTCAGCCGGGCGATCGTCGGATGGCGCGCAGCGTCCTCGCTTCGCACCGATCTCGCGCTTGATGCTTTGGAGATGGCGATCTGGAGCCGCAACCAGATCCAAGGTCTGATTCATCACTCAGACCGCGGCGGGCAATATCTCGCCATCCGTTACACCGAGCGCTTGGCCGACGCCGGCATCGAGCCGTCGGTTGGATCGGTCGGCGATTCCTACGACAACGCGATGGCCGAGTCCCTCATCGGGCTTTACAAGGCCGAGCTGGTGCATCACCGTGGACCGTGGCGCAACCTCGATCACGTCGAGTTCGCAACACTGGAATACGTCGACTGGTTCAACCACCGGCGTTTGATGGGGCCAATCGGCGACATCCCGCCGGCGGAGTTCGAAGCCGCCTACTACGGGTCGATAGACGCTCCGAAGGTCGCCGAGCAGCTGGTCCTGGAAGGGGTCGTAGGATGACCGCTGTGGCATCACGGGAAGGAGTCTCACATCACAGTGGCGAAGGTTGGCGAGAGGTCGTCATCCAATGAATCGAGTCTCCGAGAAACCCGTCCCTGTTCATCCGTGTTCTGTGTGTTTGGTCTTTCGTCCACGCGGCACGGCGCTCTCCTCACGTCATC
>JBHELL010000210.1:0-8429 GCA_046263075.1 Actinomycetota bacterium
GATCTGGAACCCGTTACAGATCCCGAGAACCGGGCCGCCCGAAGCAGCGAACGACGCGACCGCCGGCATGACCGGCGCGAAGCGCGCGATGGCGCCGCAGCGGAGATAGTCGCCGTACGAGAACCCGCCGGGAAGGATGACCGCGTCGACGTCGCCGAGCGATGTCGAGCGGTGCCAGATCAGCTCGGCGTCGCCACCGAGATGGCGGATCGCCCACGCGGCGTCGCGTTCATCATTCGAACCGGGGAATTGGATGACACCGACGCGCACGCTCAAAGGATACCGTACTCAGCCGCCGTATCCGGCCGAAACCAGCAGCTCGACAGCGCGCGCGCGCTCCATCGTCATGAGCGTCGACGCGTCTTTGCATCCGCGCGGCCAGTCCTTGATCGCGATGAGGTTGCGGCACGCGGAAAGCTCGACGGCGCGCGCGCGCAACTCTTGCTCGGCCGTCACGCGCGCGGCGGCATCGAACAGATGCCACGCCTCGTGCAGCACGACCGGCGCGACGTCCTCGACCGGCGTCTTGCGCAGCGCGAACTTCGCGTTGATCCACATGATGCGCGCGCCGAGGTCGGCGGTGGACTCAACGCCGGTCGCGGAGAAACGTCCGAACTCGATAGTGACACCGTCGAGCGCGCGCGCAGCTCGCGTGACGTCGTCGCCGAGCCCGCCACGCGTGTACTTGCACAACAGCTGCAAGATAGACCGCAAACGCGCGATGCCGTCGCCGCCCGCGACGAGCCGCGTGCGCGCGTACTCGGGACACGCAGGCGCAACCGTCGGGATCACGGACGGCAGCGGCGCGGGCGTGATCGGCCCGACGTCGTGGGTGAATACCGAGCGCGGCGGCGGCCTGCGACTTTGGAGCGCGATCGTGCCGCGAGGGATCAGAACGAGCCCGAGCACGATCGCGGCGACCGCTCCCGCCACAACCAAGACGAACGCAACCAACACCGGTTTCGGCATCGAATCGCGGAAGCGAACCGGTCGAGGTACTTCTTCGGTCATCCCTCGAACCGGTACGTGAACTCTTCGATCACCGGGTTCGAGAGCAGCTTCATGGACATCTCTTCGACCTGTTTCTCCGCGTCCTCGCGCGACGCCGCCTCGATCTCGAGCTCGATGTGCTTCCCGACGCGAACACCCGCTACGCCGTTGAACCCGAGTGAGGGCAGGTTCTCCTCGATCGTCTTGCCTTGCGGATCGAGGATACCCTCCTTCAGCGTCACATCGATCAGCGCGCGCGTTTTCACATCCCCAGCCAGTCGCTGAACGGCTTGCCGCTGATCTGCTCGTACGCCTCGATGTATTTGCGGCGCGTGTTATCGACGACGTTCTCAGGCAACTCGGGGCCCGGCGGGGTGTGATCCCACCCGCTTTCGTCGAGCCAATCGCGCACGTATTGCTTGTCGAAGCTCGGCACGCCGCCGCCCGGCTTCCACTGATCGGCCGGCCAGAAGCGGCTCGAGTCCGGCGTCAATGCTTCGTCGATCAGCGTCACGGCGCCGTCGATGATGCCGAACTCGAACTTCGTGTCGGCGATGATGATGCCTTTCTTCTCCGCGAACGCCGCTGCCTCCGAATAGAGGCGCAACGTGTAGTCGCGCAGCTTCCCCATCACGTCCTCGCCCGCGATCTCGCACGCGCGCTCGAAGCTGATGTTCTCGTCGTGACCTTCGTCGGCTTTCGTCGAAGGCGTAAAGATCGGCTCGGGAAGCTTCGACGATTCGGTCAGGCCTTCCGGAAGCGCGATGCCGCAGACGCTGCGCGACTGCTTGTACTCCTTCCAGCCCGAGCCGGTGATGTAGCCGCGGGCGACGCATTCGATCGGAACGACTTGCGCTTTGCGCACGAGCATCGAGCGCGCGCGCAACGCGCCGGCGTGCTCCTTGGCTTCCGGCGGGAAGTCGTCCGGGTTCGTGGACACGACGTGGTTCCCGACGATGTGACCGAGCGTGTCGAACCAGAACACGCTCAAGCCCGTCAGCACGGCGCCCTTGTGCGGGACCGGAGTCGGCAGCACCACGTCGTAGGCCGAGATGCGATCGCTTGCGACCATGAGATAGTGCTCGCCGACGTCGTAGATGTCGCGGACCTTTCCTTGCTTCACGAGGTTGAGACCAGAAAGCGTCATACGTCTATCGCCTCCACTCGCTTGAACACTTCGTCTGTGTGTACCAGATACCGGTTCGGATCCATGACGGAATCGAGGAACGCTGCGTCCACCTGCGCGGCCACGGCCGCCTCTTGCAACAGCTCGTCCTTGAACGACGTCGAGCCCTCCCAGCTGCGCATCGCCGCAGCCTGCACGGCCGCGTATGCGTCTTCGCGCGTCAGGCCCCGCTCGACGAGCGCGAGCAACACCTGCGCCGAATACACGAGGCCGTTCGTGGACTCGAGGTTCCGCATCATGCGCTCGGGAAAGACGCGCATCCCTTCGAGAACGCGGATCGTGAGATGCAAGATGTAATCGAGCCCGATCGTCGCGTCTGGAAGGATCACACGCTCGACGCTCGAGTGGCTGATGTCGCGCTCGTGCCACAGCGCGATGTTCCCCAGGGCCGGCGTGACCGCCGCGCGCACCACGCGCGCGATGCCGGTGATGCGTTCGCACAAGATCGGGTTACGTTTGTGCGGCATCGCGCTGGAGCCTTTCTGGCCCTTGCCGAACGGCTCTTCGACCTCACGCACTTCCGTTCGCTGCAAGTGGCGGATCTCCGTCGAGATCTTCTCGAGCGTCGCAGCCGTGATCGCGCATGCCGCGAGGAACTCCGCGTGCCGGTCGCGTTGCAAGATCTGCGTGCTCGCTTCCGCGGGCTTCAAGCCGAGCTGCCGGCAGACGTACTCTTCGACGAAGGGCGGCACGCTCGCGTACGTGCCGACCGGTCCTGCGATCTTGCCGACCGATATCACGTCGCGCGCGCGTCGCAGACGCTCGACGTTCCGCGCCGTCTCGAACGCCCACACCGCGAGCTTCAATCCGAACGTGGTCGGCTCGGCGTGCACGCCGTGCGACCGTCCGGCGCAGATCGTGTCGCGGAACTCGAGCGCGCGTCGCTGCAACGTGCGCGTCAACGTGACGGTTCGGTCGATCAAGAGGTCCGCGGCTTCCCGCAGCTGCAACGCGAGCGCGGTGTCCAGAAGATCCGACGATGTCATCCCGTAGTGGATCCAGCGGCTCGCCGGCCCGATCGGTTCGCCGAGCGCGGTCAGGAACGCGATCACATCGTGTTGCGTGCGCTCTTCGATGTCGGCGACGCGCGCCGGATCCACCGGCCGCGCGCGCTCCTTGATCGCGTCGAGATCGTTCTGCGGGACGACGCCGAGCGCCGCCCAAGCCTCTACGGCTTTGATCTCGATGTCGAGCCAGTGCCGGAACTTGACGTTCTCTTCCCACACGGCCCCCATCTCGGGGAGCGTGTAGCGAGGGATCACAGCTTGAGACCCTCCGCCAGTTGGCGCTTGAAATCGTGGAGCTTCTGACGCAAGCCTGCGTCCGCGACGGCGAGGATCTGCACCGCGAGGATGCCTGCGTTGTCTGCGCCGTTCACCGCCACCGTCGCGACGGGCACGCCGCGCGGCATCTGCGCGATCGCGAGCAGCGCGTCGAGCCCGTCCGCGATGCCCCCCGACAACGGAACACCGATCACCGGCAGCGGCGTCACCGCGGCAACGACGCCCGGCAACGCGGCAGCCATCCCCGCGCCGGCGATGATCACTTCCACCCCGCGTGATTCGGCCTCGAGCGCGTACTCGCGCACGCGCTCCGGCGAGCGATGCGCGCTCATCGCTTCCATCTCGTAATCGACGCCGAAGCGTTCGAGCAGCGCGCCGGCTTTCGACATGGTTTGCTGATCGGACGGACTTCCGAAGACGATCCCGACTCGTGCTCCCACGTTCACCTCACCGCTTTCATCGCGATATCCGTACGGAGATGCTTCCCTTCGAAGTCTATGACGGCGGCCGCATCGTACGCACGTGCCCGCGCCGCCGCGATGTCGTCGCCGAGCGCGGAAACCGCGACGACGCGGCCGCCTGCGGTGACGACGGATCCATCCGCGCGCGCCGTCCCTGCATGGAAGAGGGCGACGTGCTCGCGCGCGGCGGCAGCGTCGAGCCCCGAGATCGGGATGCCTTTCCTGAACTCTCCCGGGTATCCGCCCGATGCGAGCACAACCGCAACGCACGCTTGCGCGCGCCACGACGGTGTGTGCGACCCCAGGTTCCCTTCGACGCATGCGAGCAGCAGCTCCGCCATGTCGCCGTCGAGCCGCGGCAGGATCGCCTGCGTTTCCGGATCGCCGAACCGGCAGTTGAACTCGAAGGTCTTCGGCCCGCCGGCGGTAACCATCACCGCCGTGTACAGCAAGCCGCGGAACGGGACGCCTTCTTCACGCATCGCGCGCACGACGGGACGCACGATCTCGTCGACCGTTCGTTCGACGGTGTCCTCCGGCACGACCGGCACCGGTGAGTACGACCCCATGCCGCCGGTATTGGGCCCGCGATCGCCGTCGAACACGCGCTTGTGGTCCTGCGCGGCGGCGAGCGGCAGGACCGTCTCGCCGTCGGTGAGACAGAACACCGATAATTCTTCTCCGGCCAGGTGCTCTTCGATCATCACCGTCGAGCCCGCCGTCCCGAACCGCCCCTCCAGCAAGCACTCCTCGATCGCGCGCTCGGCCTGTGCGCGCGACTCGGCGACCGTCACACCTTTGCCCGCGGCGAGTCCGTCCGCCTTGACCACGTACGGCGCCGGCACCTCGTCGAGGTACGCGCGCGCGGCCCCCGCGTCGGTGAACGAGCGTGCGCGCGCGTGCGGCGCACCGGCTTTCGCGAGGATCTCTTTCGCCCACGCTTTCGATCCTTCGAGCCGCGCCGCGGCGGCCGATGGACCGAAGACCGGAACGCCGCGCGCGCCGAGCTCGTCGGCGAGCCCGGCCACGAGTGGCCCCTCCGGTCCGACGACAACAAGGTCGATCCCGAGATCCTCTGCGAGATTGGACAACGTCTCCGCGTCGTTCGGGTCGGCGTCGAAACATTCGGCAAGCTCGGCGATGCCCGCGTTCCCCGGAACCGCAAAAAGCTTGTCCACCGTCACGTTCTGAGCGAGCTTCCAGGCGATCGCGTGCTCTCGACCGCCGCTCCCGACGACGAGGATCCTCACGGAACCGTGACCTTCTCCCACGAGATGAGCTGCTCGCGTTCGGGACCGACACCGATCCACGTGACGGGAACGCCGGTGATGTCCTCAACGCGGCGGACGTAGGCCTGTGCCGCGCGCGGCAGCTCGCCGAAGCTGCGCGCGGCGGCGATGTTCTCCGACCACCCGTCGAGCTCTTCGTACACCGGCGTCACCTTGTGGAACACCGATTGATGGAACGGAACCTCGTCGAGCCGCTCGCCGTCGTGGTCGTATGCGACGCAGATCTTCAGTGTGTCGAAGCCGGACAGGAAGTCGAACTTCGTCAGGAAGATCTCATCGAGCGAGTTCAGCCGTACCGCGTATCGAAGCAACACGGTGTCGAGCCACCCCGTCCGCCGTTCGCGTCCGGTAACGGTCCCGTACTCGGCGTCGACGTTACCCTTCACGCCCCGCAGCTTCGAGGCGATGTCTCCGTCGAGCTCCGTTGGGAACGGGCCGAAGCCGACGCGCGTGCAATACGCCTTCGTCGCACCCACCACACGATCGACCATGCGCGGCCCGACGCCGGCACCGCCGATGATTCCCGGCGCCGTCGTCTTCGACGACGTAACGAACGGATACGACCCGTGGTCGAGGTCGAGCAACGTTCCTTGCGCGCCTTCGAGCAGCACCGTGCGTCCCGCCTGCAGCGCGCGCGCGATCGCCAGCGATGTGTCGGCGATGAACGGCCGCAGCCGCTCGGCGTATACCTCGTATTCCGCCATGATCTTCTTCGGGTCGAGCGGCAGCTGGTTGTAGACGCGCGCGAGGATCGCGTTCTTCTCTTTCAGGTTCAGCTCGAGCTTCTGCTCGAAGATCTTCCGGTCGAGGAGGTCTTGCACGCGTAAGCCGCTCCGCGATGCTTTGTCCGCGTAGCTCGGTCCGATGCCGCTCTTGGTGACGCCGAGCCTGTTCGGCCCGAGATGTCGTTCGATCACACGGTCCAGCACACGGTGGTACGGCATGATCAGATGCGCATTGCCGCTCAGGAGCAACGTGCGGCACGAGATCCCTTGCGCCTCGAGCGCGTCGATCTCGTCCAGCAACACCTGCGGGTCGATCACGACGCCGTCGCCGATCACCGGCGTGACGCTCTCGTGCAAGATCGACGATGGGATCATCCGCAGACCGAGCTGCCGTTCGCCTGCGAGCACGGTGTGGCCTGCGTTCGTCCCGCCCTGACAGCGCACCACCATGTACGCGCGCCCGGCGAGGACGTCGATCGCCTTGCCCTTGCCTTCATCTCCCCATTGGGTGCCGACGAGCACGGTCAAAGGCATGACAACCTCATCGCTGAAGGGGTCCTGGGTAGGGAGGCGGCGCCTGGACGGAGCCCAGGCTTCGAGCGCACACGAAGAGCTCTCACGGCTGGGGAACGAAGGGAAGTATAGCAGGGCGCGCGCCCGAAACGTCCGCTATCTCCGCTGAGGATTCCTTCGCAACATGCCGATATCTAACTAGACATCCCTGAAGCGTCGGAAGGCAGACGGGGCCTCCGAACTAGGAGGACGCTTGCGCCTTCATGCTCGGACAGCCGTCGTCGTATCCGTCGTCGTCGCGTCCATCACCGCGGTGGTTCCGCGCGCGTCCGCAGCCGGCTACACGTCCGTCGCCGTGGGCAACTTCCATACCTGCGCGACGACACCGCAAGGTGCCGTCTACTGCTGGGGCGACAACGGCTCGGGGCAGCTCGGCGAGGGATCGTATTCGCCGTCGTTCGCGGCCACCCCGGTGCCCGTGCCTTCGCTGCCGGCGGGCGTGTCCGCGATCGCCGCAGGCTCATACCACACGTGCGCCGCGCTTTCGGGCGGCACCGTACGTTGCTGGGGCTCGAACGGACGCGGGCAGCTCGGCGACGGAACGTACGTCGAGCGGACGTCACCCGTCGACGTATCGGGGCTGAGCGATGTCGTCGCCGTGTCGGCCGGCGCGTTCCATACGTGCGCGTTGACGAGCACGGGTAGCGTGCGTTGCTGGGGACGGAACGATCTCGGGCAGCTCGGGGACGGATCGTCGAGCGACTCGCCCACGCCGGTGGCGGTGACGGGGTTGAGCTCCGGCGTCACAGCCATCTCTTCGGGCGCATACCACACGTGCGCGTTGCTGAGTGGCGGCACTGTTCGCTGCTGGGGGTTCAACGCGTACGGGCAGCTCGGCAACGGGTCGACCACCACGGCGTCCACACCCGTCGATGTTCCCGAGCTTACGAACGTGTCGTCGGTTTCGGCAGGCGGTCTCTTCACGTGCGCGGTCACGGCGGCGCACGACGTGATGTGCTGGGGCGACAACACGTTCGGAGAGCTCGGCACGAGCGCGAGCTCGACACGCACTCCGGCGCCGGTGCCGGGGCTGGCGGGGTCGGTTTCCGCGGTCGCGGCCGGCGCCTACTTCGCGTGCGCCGTGGAAGCGGACGCGTCGATCGCGTGCTGGGGCTACAACGACTCGGGAGATCTCGGCGACGGCACGCTGGGCGGATCGAGATCGACGCCGACCGTCGTCGCCGGCCTGGCCGGCGTCGCGCGCGCCGGCGCCGGCGTGAACGACGTCTGCGCGGTCGCGAACGGCGGGCTGTGGTGTTGGGGCAACAACGACTACGGGCAGCTCGGCGACGGAACGACGAACACCATGGGGCGGCCCGTTCTCGCGCCGTTCCCCGACTCGACCCCGCCGAGCGTCTCGGTCACCGGAACCTCATGCTCTTCCCCGGGCAACGACGGGTGGTGCCTCGGCTTCGTCGAGGTGACCTTCGGCGCGATCGACGCAGGCTCCGGAGTCGCATCGCCGTGCACCGGTGCATCGTGCTCGTTCACGAGGAGCACGACCACCAACGGATCTTCGGTTTCCGTCGAGCCGGGAACGGTGTGTGACGCGGCAGACAACTGCACTACCGGCGCTGCGGCAACCGGCCTGAAGATCGACACCGTCGCACCTGCGATCGTGTGCCCGACGGTCCCGACGTTCGTGCTCGGCGACGCAGCAACGCTTACCGCGACGGTCGACGACGCCACGTCGGGCCCCGTTGCCGCGACGCTGTCCGCCAGCGCCGATACATCCGGCGTCGGGACCCATTCACTCTCGTTCGCGACATCCGATATCGCCGGGAACATGTCCACCGTCGCCTGCGCGTACAAGGTGGTGTACCGCTTCACCGGATTCTTCTCGCCGCAATCGAACACCGCCCTCAACGATCAGAAGGCGGGAGGGTCCACGTCCGTGAAGTTCTCCTTGAGCGGGAACAAAG
>JBHELL010000211.1:0-5064 GCA_046263075.1 Actinomycetota bacterium
CCCGAACAGAACCGTCGGCATCGCCGCCTTGTACACCTGCGGACAGCTCTTCTCGGGAATGGCTTTCGATAACGCGAGCGCGACCGCTTCGGCGATCTCACATCCCGGGTGATGCGTTCCCATCGACACGGGTTTGCCGAAGCCGGGATTCACGATCGAATTCTCGGGACACACGAGAGAGATCGGCTGGAACAATCCCTGGTTACGCGGGATCGTCGAATCGATCATCGAGCACAGCTGGCTGAACGTCATCGATCGTGTGTTGCATTGCGTGCTCCACGCTTGCAGCCACTGGCGATCGTCGGAGCCGTGGAAGTCGATCTCGATCTCGTCGCCCTTGACCGTCACCTTCGCGTGGACCTTCACGTCGGTGTTGCCCTTGACGTCGTGGTCGAAGAACGCGTCCGCTTCGTACGATCCGTCCGGCCACGCCGCGATCTCCTCTCGCATCCGGCGCTCCGAGAACTCGAGCAGCCAGTCGCATGCGGCCTTCACCGTCTCCACTCCGTGGCGCGCGATGAGCTCTTGGCAACGCCTGGCGCCGAGCTGCGCCGCACCGATCTGCGCGCGCAGGTCGCCTTCGTAGGTCGGGACGCGGTTGTTGGTTTGGAAGAGATAGACGACATCTTTCCGCTCGACGCCGCCGTCGACGAGCTTCACCGCGGGGCATCGGAAACCTTCGGCCCAGATGTCCATCGCATCCGCCGGGTAGCCGCCCGGCGACTGTCCGGCGACATCGGCGTGGTGACACTGGATCGAAGCGAAGAGCACGAGCTCGCCCTTGTGGAAGACCGGGCTGAAGATGCTCCAGTCCGGCAAGTGTCCGCCACCGTGGTATGGGTCGTTGCACGCGATGACGTCACCCTCTTTGAAGCCGTCCTTCCCGAAGAAGTCGATCGCGAATTGAACAGGGCCCATCGAGGACAACATGAACTGTGGGATACCGACCGCCAGAGCGGCGAGGCGGCCCTTCCAGTCCATGATCGTCGCGTTGCGTTCGTTCGACTGATTCAGGATCGGCGTCGTCGCGGTGCGCGAGACGTGGATCGCCATCTCGAACGCGATGGTTTCGAGCGCACCTCGGATGACTTCGGCCGTGATGGGATCGATAACCGCGCCACGCTTCGCGCGCGCGCCGGCCTTCGACGCGGGTTGCGGCCGCTTCGCGCGCGCGCCGCCTGCCTTCGGCGCCGGGCGCCGCTGCGTCCCCTTCCGCGCTTTCGTCGTTGTCGCCATCACTTCGCTCCCGTTGGCGTCGCCACGTAGTTGCCCATCTTGTCGAGCTTCACGTTCCACCTCGGCGGAACGACGATCGTCGTGAACGGCTCTTCGATGATCGCGGGGCCCTTGACGACCTGTCCCGCTTTTACCTTCGTTCCGTCGTAGACGCCCGTCTTCACGAAGCCCTTGCCGAAATATGCCTGGCGGTGGCTCGACGCCTTCAACGGTGTCGTCGAGCCCGCCACCTTCGGCATGTCCGGCTTCTTGAGCACCGCGCGGGACCGCACGCGCAGCGCGGAGATCTGCACCTCTTCTTCCGTGCGCGCATACGTGTGCTCGGCGAGGTGCATGTCGTGGAAGCGCTGCGCGATCGCCCCGATCTCCTTCGGGGTGACTTTCCCTTTCACCGGGACGTCGATGTCCCGCGTCTGGCCGCCGTACCTGCATTGAGCGAAGCGGAAGTGCTGGAACCGCTTCGTCGGCACACCCGCCTGCCAGAGCTCCTCGTCTGCCTCGTGCTGCAGCGCGTCGTACACGTTCTCGAGGTTCGCCGCTTCGCGCGCGTCCGCTTCTTGCTCTATCTCCGTATAGATCTTCTCGAGCTTCGTTGGGGCGACCCCGCCCGTCATGACGAGCGTCGCGCGGACCTTGTCCACCAAGTAGTCGGCAACAAGCAACCCAAGAGCGGAGAACGCCGGTGCCGTCTTCGGGATCAGAACCCGGCCGATCCCCATCTCCTGCGCTTGCGCGAGCGCGTGCACCGCGCCGTTGCCTCCGAACACGACGAGCGCGAACGTCCGCGGATCGTGGCCACGCTCGGCCGACACGCGGATGATCGCTTGGTTCATGTTCGCGTTGGTGAGGCGGTAGATGCCCCATGCTGCTTCGACCGCTTTCATGCCGAGCGGCTGTCCGATCTGGTCTTCGATCGTCTCCGCGACGCCGTCGGTCTTGAGGACGAGAGTGCCGCCCGCGAAGTTGTCCGGGTTCAGATAGCCGAGCACGAGGTTCGCATCGGTCACGGTCGGTTGGGCGCCACCGCGTCCGTAACAGATGGGACCGGGATCACCACCGGCGGACTCCGGGCCGATCTGCAAGCAGCCGGCTCGAACGCGCGCGATCGACCCACCGCCTGCCCCTATCGACACCACGTCGACCATCGGCAGGGAGATCAGATAGCGGTGGACCCAGTTCCAGAAAGACTTGATCGTCGGTTCGCCCTTCTCGACGAGACAAACGTCGTAGGACGTCCCGCCCATGTCCACGGAGATGAAATCCGAGACGCCTGCGTCGCTCGCAACCTTGCACGCCCCCATCACGCCGCCGGCCGGTCCGGATGCGAGGACCGAGATCGGGCGGCGCGCGACGGATTCCGCAGCGGCGATGCCCCCGCTCGACTGCATCACGAGCAGCGGGTGCTTGAAGTCGTTCGACGCGAGCGCATCGATCAGCCTGCGCACGTACCGTTCCACGCGCGGGCCGATGTAGGCATTCACGACGGTCGTAGAGGTTCGTTCGAACTCCGGCGCTGCCGGATGAACCTCGTGCGACAGCGCGATGAGTTCAACCTCGGGGTACTCCTCGAGGATGATCTCGCGCACGCGCTTCTCGTCGTCCGGGTTGACGAACGAGAACAGCAGGACGACAGCGATCGATACGACCCCGGCCGCCTTCAGCCGCCGGACCTGCGCGCGCACTTCGTCCTCGTCGAGCGGCGTGATCGTTTCGCCCTTGTGGTCGAGCCGCTCGTCGAGGGTCAGCCGGTGGCGCCGTGGGACGAGCGCGGGCGGCGGAGGCGCGGACGGGTCCCAGATGTTCTCCTTGAACCCGCGGCGCAGCTCGATCTCGTCGCGATGTCCCTTGGTCACGAGCAGGCCCGTCTTCGCCCCGGTCAGCTCGATCATCGTGTTGTCTGCCGTCGTGGTGCCGTGGATGATCAGGTCGGTCTTGCCGAGGAATTCTTTCAACGTCAAGCCGCGCTTGTCGGCGATCTCCCGCAAACCGTCGACGACGCCGGTCGATTGATCCTCCGGCGTTGTCCTGTGCTTCCAGAGGTCGAACCGCCCATCGGGCTCGACAACGAGGAAGTCGGTGAAGGTGCCGCCGACGTCGATTCCGATCCGGTACCCCATCACGAGATCCTTTCGATGACGGCGGCGGAACCCATCCCTCCGCCGGCGCACAACGTTGCAACGCCGTACCGGCCGGCGCGGCGTTCGAGCTCGTGCAGCAGCGACACGATCAAGCGTGCGCCGGTGGCGCCGACCGGGTGGCCGAGCGCGATCGCGCCTCCGTTCACGTTCGTCTTCTCTTCGTCGAGCCCGAGCTCACGCACACACGCGACGGTCATGGCCGCGAACGCTTCATTGAGCTCGACGACATCGATCTCGTCGAGCGTGACGCCCGCTCGCTTGAGCGCTTTCGGAACCGCCTCGACCGGTGCGATCCCCGTGTAGTTCGGATCGACACCGACCGAAGCCCACGACACGATGCGCCCGCGCGGCGTCAGGCCGAGCTGCTCTGCTTTGCGCGCGCTCGTTACGACAAGCGCGGCCCCGGCGTCGTTGATGCCACTCGCGTTGCCTGCGGTGACGGTGCCGCGTTCCTTGTACACGGGCTTCAAGCGCGCCAGCTTCTTGAGCGTCGTATCGCGCCGCGGGTGTTCGTCTGTGTCCGTCGAACCGACGGGAACTATCTCGCGCGCGAAGTATCCGCCGTCGATGGCCGCGACCGCGCGCATGTGACTCCGGTACGCCCAGCGATCTTGATCTTCGCGCGTGACCTGGTAGCGCTCGGCGACGTTCTCGCCGGTATTGAGCCCCACGATCTGCGTTGCGAGCTCGTCCGGGTGCGTCGGCGGCGCGGTATAGACCTTCGGCGGCCGGCGATCGGTCCGGCGCTCCATCAAGAACGGTTGCCGGCTCATCGATTCACACCCGCCGGTGAGGAATGCTTCCCCGGTGCCCGCCCGGATGCTCGTCGCGGCCTGAAGCACGGCTTCGAGTCCGGTGGCGCACGCGCGCACGACCGTGAGCCCCGGGATCTCGCATGGAACCCCTGCGCTCAAGCCGATGTACCGCCCGGCGCCGCCCCCGCCGCCCACCGTCTCGCCGAAGATCACGTCGTCGAAGGAAGCAGGATCGATGCCGGCGCGGCGGATGGCTTCCTTCGCCGCGATCGTGCCGAGCTCCCATGCGCCGTACGCGGCGAGCGCGCCGCCGGCGCGTCCGATCGGTGTGCGTACGGCAGAAACGATGACGGCGTCGTCGTTCGGCATGACGTCACGCTAGCGCCGCGAGGAGCGCGCGCGCCAGAAGCGTCGATAATGGCGCCGTGCAGGATCCCGTGCCATCGTCGCCGCGACCCTTCGTCGGTCGCGCGCGCGAGCTCGCTGAGCTTCGAACGGTTGTGGACGCTGCCGGCGCGGGGCGCGGCTCCGTGTACCTCATCACCGGCGAGCCCGGGATCGGCAAGTCGAGGTTCGCCGACGAGGTCTCCCGTTACGGGCACGAAAGCGGAGCCGCCGTCGCATGGGGACGGTGCTGGGAAGCCGGCGGAGCGCCGGCGTATTGGCCGTGGGTGCAAGTGCTGCGCTCGCTCGTGCGGCGGACGCCGTCCATCATCGGTGAAGGCGGGAACGACCGCGACCGCGTCCTCGCGCAGATCGTCCCCGAATTCGCCGCCGAGCCCGCAACGCTCCCGATGCTCCCGCCAGAAGAAGCACGATTCGCGCTCTACGACGCGGTCACGTTGTTCCTCACCGGGCTCGCCGAACGGGCACCCCTCGTCATCGTCCTCGAGGACTTGCACGTGGCCGACGTGTCTTCGTTGCAGCTGCTGCAG
>JBHELL010000212.1:0-5951 GCA_046263075.1 Actinomycetota bacterium
ATGCCGGCGTCGGATCCGTATGACACAACCCGTCGCCGATGACGACGAGCCCCCTGGCGAGCGGCGCGCCGTCGTGCACGAACGACCGGCGCACGTTGTGCAGCCCGCCCATCGAAACGACACCCGTGCGCTTCGTTCCGAACGCCTCGTCGGCGAAATGCGCCATCGGCTTGATCGCGCGACACGTCGCGAGGAACGCAGCTTCATGTCGCAGTGCGCGCATCTCGCGATCGGCGGTCTCGGCGCTCAGCGCGAGGATGACGTAGCGCGCGTCCTGCCAGAAGATCGCGAATCCGATATGCCCGAGGGAAGCGCGGACCGCGATCGGGGCGAACATCGGCGGCATCGCGATGTCGGGATGCGCTTCCACGAACACGCCGTAGTAGATGATCCCGCACGGCATCGAGCGCTCGACGGGCGGGCGCGCGCCGATGGCTTCGAGGAGCGCAGGGAACGGCGACCGCCGCCCCGACGCATCGACGACGAGATCCGCTGCGAACCGGCGCCCGTCCGCGGTCTGGACGCCGGCGATGCTTGGGATCCCGTCGTGCGTCCCGCCGGCGATGAGGCTCGACACCGTTCCGGGCTCGTGCGAGATGCGCGGCTCGGCGCGCACGGCGTCGAGCAGCACGCGATCGATCAGCGCGCGCCGGATCGCGATCGCGCGCAGATCGGGGTCGTGATGCTCCGGCGGAAGCACGAGATTGCCGTCGGTCACGTTGCCGCCGGCATCGAGCATCGCTTGCAGGACGTCTGGTGCGTGCTGCTCGAGCAGCGAGCGCGCGCGCGCGAGAAAGGAATGACCTTGGTTGATCTGCGGGCACCCTGGACGCGCGTCTGCGAGATCGGACGTCCACGCACCACTTTCGGGGATCCCGTCGCGCTCCACGAGGACGACGTCGTTCCCGTCGCGCGCGAGCGCGAGTGAGGCGGTCAACCCTGCAACGCCGGCACCGACGACGACGATCGCCATAGCTCCTCCCGAAGCCGGAAACGTACACTCCGCCGCGTGGAACTTCTAGACGTACAGGGGCTCGACGAGTGGGCTGCGGATCAGCTGCCCGGCACCGGCTCGACGCGCGCAACGAAGATCGAAGGCGGCGCGAGCAACGAGATGTTCCTGCTCGAGCGCGACGGCAGGCGCGCCGTGTTGCGGCGTCCACCCGCACACCGCACGTCCAAGACGTCACAGGACATCCTGCGCGAGACGAAGATCTTGCGCGCGCTCGAGGCGACTTCTGTTCCCGTCCCTCGCGTGCTCGCGGTGTGCGAGGACGACGCCGTCATCGGATCGCCGTTCTACGTGATGACGTTCGTCGACGGATTCACGCCGGGCGATCCGTTGCCCGAGCCGTTCGCGTCCGATGCCGGAGCGTTGCGCGCGCTCTGCATGGCGTTGATCGAGGGGCTCGCGTCGATCGCGAACGTGGATTGGCGCGCCGTTGGGCTCGACGGGTTCGGCAAGCCCGACGGGTTCCTCGATCGTCAAGTGCCCCGGTGGCTCACACAGCTCGAGACGTACCGGACGCGGGACATCCCACGGCTCGACGACGTCGCATCCTGGTTGCAGTCGAACACGCCGCGAACCTCGGACCCGGCGATCATGCACGGCGATTATCAGTTCATCAACGTCATGGCCGAGCGCGACATGCCGGCGCGCCTTGCCGCGATCGTCGATTGGGAGCAGGCGACGATCGGTGACCCGCTGCTCGATCTCGGATGGGTGATCGCCGGCTGGTCGGAACCGGGCGAAGAGCTGCGGTTCGGCAGCCGCTACCTGAAAGATCGAACGGCGTCGCCGAGCCGTGCGGATCTCGTGAAGCGGTACGAAGAGCTCACCGGCCGGGACACGAGCACGCTTGACTATTACATCGTGCTGAGCCTGTTCAAGCTCGCCTGCGTCCTCGAAGGCAGCTATCACCGATTCGCCACCGGGAAGAGCACGCATCCGATGCACGAGCGCATGGGACCGCTCGTCCTCCGCGCGATCGAGCAAGCGGACCACACCGCGCGCAGCGGGGAATGGTGAAAGGTGCGGCTCGTCGAGCCGCACCTTTCACCGGTCGAGCTTAGGCCCGGGCTTCGTAAACGATGTTGAACGGCGTCTGCGTCGCGACGCGGGTGTGCGACAGGCCCGCTTCGTTGAGCAACGACGTGGTGCGCGCGGGACCCGCTTGCGCGCCGAGCGCGAGCCCACCCTCGTCCAACGAGCACGGCGTGCAGATCACCGTGGATGCCCCGTAGAACACCTTGCCGACGAGGTTGAGGTTGTCCTTCAACGCGTCGTTCGCGAACGGCTCGACGAGCATGATCGAACCGCCGGGAGCGAGCGCCTCGCGCGCGTGCGTCGCCGCTTTGATCGGGTCACCCATGTCGTGCCAGCAGTCGAAGAACGCGATGAAGTCGTACGCCGAGCCGGGGAAGTCGTACGAGCTCGCCACCTCGAAGGTGACGCGGTCGGCGACGCCGGCTTCCGCCGCAGCCTTACGCGCGGCGTCGATCGAAGGGCCGTGGTAGTCGAATCCCACGAACGTCGAGCGCCGGTACGCCTGCGCCAAGATGATCGTGGACGCGCCGAGCCCGCATCCGACGTCGGCGACTTTGGCCCCCGCTTGCAGCTTCTCCTCGACGCCGTCGAGCGCCGGGATCCAGGACGAAACGAGGTTGCCCGTGTAGCCGGCCTTAAAGAAACGCCGGGTGCCGTCGAAGAGCTCGTGATGGTGGTCGCCCCACGCGAGCCCTCGCCCCGTGCGGAACGCTTCGATCTCCTTGTCCGTGCTCTGGAACGCCGCCGCGATCACTTGGAAGAATCCGTTCAGCAGTGCCGGGCTCGACTCGTCCGCAAGCGCGAAGGCCTGCTCCGGCGACAGCGAGAACGTTTCGGCGTCGCCGTCGTACGTGACGTAACCCGCGGCCGCCTGGTTCGAAAGCCATTCGCGGACCAGCCGTGGATGCGTCTTCGTCTTCGTCGCGAGCTGCTGCGCGGTCACCGGGTTCCCGTCGGCGAGCGCCTTGTAGAAACCGAGCTTGTCGCCGAGGTATACGAGCAGCGCTGTGATCGCGCCGCCTGCATCCGAGACGATCGCTCCGACGAGCGCCTCGACCTTTGCTTCGTCGATCGTTGCCGTTGCCATCAGTTGTCCCTCCTTGGCGGATCCCTCCGCCTCTCGTGCGAACGACAGGATCTCGGCGCGCGAAAGCGTTCCGGTCAGGGACGGATGTGCGGCGCGGAGATGCTCCTCCAGCCGGGCGACGAGCTCGTCGTCCGTACGCCCCTCGATCGTGACGCCGTCCTCGCAACGGATGATCCTGACCATGCCCCCACGGCGTGAAGCGGCGGGGAACGGGTCGTTACCTGGGGGTGACCGCGCGTTCGGACTGGTAGGAGCAGTAGGAGCCCGTGCGGATCGCGCTCTCGAGGTGTGCGCCGAGCCGGGGTGCTCGCTCGCCGATCTTGTCGATGGCCGCCTTGATCGCCTTCGTGACGCTGACGCGCGCGCGCTCGGCGTCCGAGCCGATCTTGCGGCTGCGGCCGCCGAGCCCCGTCGCGACCCGCAGGGCCTCGACGATCGCGGCCAGTTCCTGCTCCGCCCGCAGCGCGCGCTCGGCATCCCCGAACGACTTCGCCTCTTCGAGCTCTTCTTCGAGCACGGCGACGCGCGTTTGGTACTCGCGCTTCGCCTGCGGGTCGATGGCGTCGAACCCGGCCGTCGAGCCCACCTCGAGCTCGGCCGGCTTCTGCGTCCCCTCCCCGCCGGCGAGAAGCTCGATGACGTGGAACTCGTGCTTCGGGTTTGCGATGAGCCGCGAAAGATAGCGCAGCCCGATACGGTCAGGAAGCTGGGCGCGCTCCTCGCCGAACGTGATCATCCAGCGGTCGTCGTCGCGCACGAAGCGCGGGTCGCTCGACGACGGTTCCTCGAGCGCGGCGATCTCGCTGAGGAGCGCAGTCATCCCGAGCCGCGTTGCGCCAGTCTTCGCTACGTCGAGCATGCGGCGAGCGCGCTCCGGATCCTTCTGCATGATCGCGCGCGCGTGCTCGTACATGATCCGCGGTTCGTGCACGCGGTCGCCGACGGCGCGCGCGAGCGCCAGCGCGCGCGAAAACAGCTCGTCGGCCTCGTCGAGCCTCCGGAGCAGCGACGCCGCCATGGCGCCGAATCGGGCCGCGGGACCGTTCGGCGCGATCGCGTTCCTTCCGCCGATCAGGTATCGGTCTAGGTTCGGCTCGAGGATCTCGAAAAGCTCGGCCGCGCGGTGCGGCTCGTTCATGTAGAAGCCGACCTCGGCCATCAAGGACGCGGTCGAGAGCGTGAACGAATCCTTTCGCAGCAGTGCCGTCTTGATCCCCTGCTCGATCATCTGCCGCCCCAGGCTGGTCGTCCCCGAGAAGTATTCGAGCCACGTCGCGAACGGCATCCACTGCGAGTCCACGCCGTATCGCTGGGTCCAGAAACGAACCGGGTCGCGGATCTCGGCTGCGCGTCCCCACTCGCGCAGGAGGTTCCCGTACGGGACGTACGAGCTCGACAAGGCCCCCTCGTCGCCGATCTGCTCGGCGAGCGCGCGCGCTTCCTTGTTCATCCGTTCGACGTCGTCGAATCGAGCCTCCATCATCGCGAACGTTCCTTGCACCATCAGGCTGTAGACGCGGTAATGCGGACGGTGGAGCTCTTCGGCCATCGCCGTGTACCGGTCTGCGAGCGCGCGCGCGCCGGCAACGTCGCCGTGCTCCAGCAGGTTGGTGACGTTCCAGATGAGCGACTGCATCAGCAGCTCGCGGTTGCGCGTCCGCTCTGCCAGCTCGACAACGCGGCACGCGATCTCCGTGCGTTCCTCCAAGTTTTCCGGCGACCATGCGGCGATGTGCAACGCCGCGAGGCAGTAGCCGAGCGTTTCGTCGTCGTCGAGTCGTTCCGCGACCGTAACCGCCTCACGAGCGAGCCTCGCTCCGCGCGGTTGCTGGTCGGTGAAGTAGAGCGCCGCCGACAGCTGGCACAGGAGTCGCGCGCGGATCGTCGACTCCTCCGATCCGATGACGCTGAGCGCGTCTTCTAGGAGAGCGATCCATTGAGGATCGGGGCGCCACGGCCGGACCCAGAGGCCGCCAAGCTCGATCTCGCCGATCATCAAAGTCGCGCGCGCTTGCAGCGTCGGGTCTCCGGCCGATCGCGCGATGTCTACGGCGCGCTCCACGCTCGCGCGCGCTCGCGGAAGGTCGCCGGACCTGCCGATCGCGTCCGCGAGCGACAAAGTGAGCTCGGCTCGGCGGGTAGCATCGGGTTCCACCAGGTCGAGGCGCTCCAATGCCCGTTCGAACCACGAGGCCGCGTCCTCGTAAGCGAGTGTTTCGAGTGAGGTCTTTCCGGCGCGCTCGGCATATGCCACCGCACGGGCGGCGCCTTGATGGCCGGCGGCAACGCAGTGCGCCGCGATCTCGGCGATGTGCGGCGCCATGTCGCTTGCGTACGCTGCTTCGATCGCGTCGGCGGCCGCGAGGTGCGCGCGCGTCCGCGCGGCGGGGAGCATCACGTCGTACAGCGCATCGCGGATGAGCACGTGGCTGAAGGAGTACCGGCCGAAGATGCGTAGCGCGCGTTCGATGATGCCGGCGCGCGCCGGCTCGTCGAGGATCTCGAAGAGCTCGTCGCGTTCGACTGCCGCCATCGCAGCGAGCACGTCGACGTCGAAGTCCCTGCCGAGAACCGAGGCCAGTCGCAGGACCTCGCCGGCAGGGTCCGAGATGCGCGCCAAGCGACGCGCGATCGCATCGCGCACCCCCTCGGGCATCGCGAGCGGCTCGGCGGCATCGTGGAGCCGTCCTTCAGCCACGAGGAGCCGGACGAGCCCGTCCATGAACAACGGGTTCCCTTCGGTCGTGCGATGCACGGCGGCGACGACCTTGGGGCGCGCCTCGTCCCCTGCGACCTCTTCGATGTACGTCTGCACGT
>JBHELL010000213.1:0-5901 GCA_046263075.1 Actinomycetota bacterium
ACGTCCAGAACTGCGACCTGGTTGTGGCTCGGGCTCACCCATCCCCACGGTGCCCAGGTGTAAGCGATGCGGGTTCCGTCCGGCGACCAGGAGGGCATCGCGCAGAAGCCGTCGGTATCGGTCAACTGCTCCGGCTCGCCGCCTGCCGCATCGACGACGAAGATGTCCGTATCCGGCTCGATGTCCCAGTCGTCGTGCCGGGCTGATGCGAACGCGATGCGCTTCCCGTCGGGGGACCACACCGGGGACGAGTCGTCGAAATCGCCGTCCGTGAGTTGCTTCGGGGGCGCCGAGCCGTCGGCGGGAACGACGAACAGATGCTGCCTGCGGTCGCCGATCCACCCTTCGTTGTCGAGCTTGAACATCAAGCGCCTGAACCGCCGAGCCGGGCGCTTGCGGTTGTCCTCTACCTCGTATGCCTCGTCGCGCACGCGGGCGCAGAACACGATCCGTGTCCCGTCGGGAGACCAAGCAGGCGAAGAGATCGACTCTTTCAAGCCGGTGAGCTTGCGCGCTTCGCCTCCGCTCGTCGGGATCACGTAGAGCTGCGCGGGCGCTTTCACGTCACCTGCGCGCGTCGACACGAACGCAAGCATCGACCCGTCGGGTGACCAACGCGGTGATCCATCCTTGGCATCGCCGGACGTGAACGCGCGCGGAGTCGCCGAGCCGTCCGCCGGCGCGAACCAGATGGCCGACGTGTAGTCGTTCTTCTCTTTGTCTGTTCCCGTGATGGTGAACGCGATGGTGGCGGCATCGGGGCTGAGTCGCGGATCGGAGGCCGC
The DNA here is from genome assembly GCA_046263075.1 of Actinomycetota bacterium. GTDB lineage: Bacteria > Actinomycetota > AC-67 > AC-67 > AC-67 > JBHELL01. The sequence goes on from JBHELL010000213.1 coordinate 786, forward strand.
GCGCAGCTCGTATACATCTTCTGGTGTCATCCCTCGCATGGGTCCGAAGACTAACGCGAGCGGCTCGTCGAGGACAGGTTAGAGTGACCCGCGTGGACCGAACATTCGTGGACGAGGCTCGCATACACGTCACCGGCGGCGACGGCGGCGCCGGCTCGGCGTCGTTCCAGCGCGAGCCGTACCGGCCGAAGGGACGTCCCGAAGGTGGTAACGGGGGCGCCGGTGGATCCGTGATCTTGCGCGTGGACGTCAACGTTTCCACGTTCTCGGAGCTCGCCGCCAACCCGCACCAGCGCGCGACGCGCGGAGGCAACGGGTCGGGGAACAACAAGTTCGGCGGCAACGGGACGGACCGCGTACTGCTCGTTCCGGATGGAACGGTCGTTCGTGACGAACGGGGCGAGATCATCGCGGATCTCGTCGGCGACGGCTCGGAGTTCGTGGCTGCGCGCGGCGGGCGCGGCGGGCGCGGGAATGCAGCGCTCGCCAACGACCGGCGTCGCGCGCCGGCGTTCGCCGAACGCGGTGAGCCGGGGGAGTCGCGGTGGTTGCGGCTCGAGCTGAAGACGATCGCGGATGTTGGGCTCGTCGGTTTCCCGAACGCGGGGAAGTCATCGCTGATCGCGCGCCTGTCGGCGGCGCGTCCAAAGGTGGCCGCGTATCCGTTCACGACGCTCTCGCCGAACCTCGGCGTCGCCGAGACGGCCGACGGCCGATTCGGGGTTGCCGACGTTCCCGGGTTGATCGAAGGAGCGTCGGAAGGCCGGGGCTTGGGACTGGCGTTCCTGCGCCATCTGGAGCGATGCAAGGTTCTGTGCTTCGTGCTCGACGCCTCTTCCGACGACGAGCCGCCTCGCCAGCTCGACGCGCTGCGCGGCGAGCTGCACGCGTACATGGAGTCCTTCTCCGAACGCCCCGCCGTGATCGCGCTCAACAAGATCGACGTCACGCGCGACCACATCGCCGCGACCGAGGAGGCCGCGCGCGCGCTCCGCGCGCCGATGGTCGCCGTGTCGGCGTTGAGCGGGGAGGGAGTCGAGGCCGTCGCGTCCGCTCTGGCCGCCGCCGTTCACGCGTCCGCCGAGCCCGTCTTGTCGCACACGCTCGTACGCTTACGGCCGGCGGGGGACGAGGTGTCGGTGGCGCGCGAAGATCACGCGTGGCGCGTGCGGTCGGAGCGAGCGGAGCGCGTGTTGCAGCGGTTCGATACGAGCAACGACGAAGCCCTCGCCTACATCCAAGAGAAGCTGATCTCGTACGGCGTCGAAGATGCGCTTGCGCGCGCCGGTGCGCGCGCCGGGGATGAGGTTCGGATCGGCGATCACGCGCTCGAGTACACGCCCGAATCCGAGGCGCACGGTTGACGCGCGCGCTCCCCGCGGTGCGGAGGCTCGTCGTGAAGGTCGGGACGACGTCGCTGACGGACGCGTCGGGGCGGCTCGACGACGATCAGGTGCGCGCGCTTGCCGGCGAGCTTTCCGAAGCGCGCCGAGCCGGGATCGCGTGCGCGTTCGTGTCGAGCGGTGCCATCGCTGCGGGCCTCGACCCCCTTTCGCTCGGGAAGCGGCCGGCCGACATCCCGACGCTGCAAGCTGCCGCGTCCGTTGGGCAGGGGATCTTGATGCACGCGTACCAGCGCGCGTTCGCTCGCCGCAAGGTCCCGGTCGGACAGGTATTGCTGACGCAAGATGACTTCGTGCGCCGCAAGGGGTACCTCAACGCGCACAACGCGCTCGAGCGGTTGCTCGCGCTCGGTGTCGTGCCGATCGTGAACGAGAACGATACGGTCGCCGTGGACGAGATCCGGTTCGGGGACAACGACCGGCTCGCAGCGCTGGTGTCGATCATGGTGCGCGCGGATCTCCTCGTGCTGCTGTCTGACGTGGACGGCGTCTACTCCGACGACCCGAAACGTAAGGGAGCGCGGTTGCTTCCGAAGGTCGACGATGCGGCGTCGTTGAAGCTCGGCGGCAAGGGGTCGCCCCTGTCGTCCGGTGGCATGGCGTCGAAGATCGAATCGGTTCGGATCGCCGCATCCGCCGGCTGCGGCGTGGTCATCGCGAACGGTCGCGCGCCGCGCGTCCTGTCTCAGATCCTCGGTGGTGAAGAAGTCGGCACGTTCTTCCCACCGCACCGCGCGCGCGGACGTCACCGCAAGCTCTGGATCGAGTTCGTCCAGAACCCGCGCGGGCGCGTCGAGGTCGATGAGGGCGCGCGGGCGGCATTGGTGGAGCGCGGGAAGTCGCTTCTGCCCGCAGGCGTCACCGGCTTCTCCGGCACGTTCCTTTCGGGTGATGCGGTCGAGGTGGCCGGGCCCGACGGGACGGTGTTCGCGCGCGGCCTTATCAATTACGCGGCGGATGAGATGTCTGCAATCATGGGTTCGAGCATCCGCGACGGCGGACGTGAAGTCATCCACCGAGACCAGATGGTGATCCTTCGATGAGCGCCATGGGAGACATCGGGCTGCGCGCGCGCGCGGCTGCGGCGGCGCTTGCGATCACACCCACGAAGACGAAGGATGCAGCGCTCGCGGCGATCGCGGACGCCTTGGTCGCGCGCGCGGATGAGATCGTTGATGCGAACGAAGAGGACTTGCGCGCGGCGCGCGCGCAAGGGATCACCGGCGCGCTGATCGATCGGCTGACGCTGACCGACGAGCGCATCAAAGACATCGCCCATGCCGCCCGCGAGGTGGTCGATCTCGACGATCCGGTCGGAGACGTGATGGGGTCGTGGACCCGCCCGAACGGGCTGCGCATCGAGCAGGTGCGAGTCCCGATGGGCGTCGTCGGGATCATCTACGAGGCTCGTCCGAACGTGACGGTCGACGCAGCAACGCTTACGTTGAAATCGGGGAACGCGTGCATCCTGCGCGGCTCGTCGAATGCGATCAGATCCAACACGATCCTCACGAAGATCATCGACGATGCGTGCGTTTCGGTCGGCCTGCCGGGAGGTTGCGTCCAGCTGATCGAAGACGCCAGTCGCGAGAGCGCGAAGGAGTTGATGCGCGCGCGCCAGTGGGTGGACGTGTTGATCCCTCGTGGAGGTGCCGATCTCATCCGCACGGTGGTGGAGGAGAGCACGGTTCCCGTCATCGAGACCGGCGTGGGGAATTGTCACGTCTACGTGGACGAGGACGCGAACCTCAGCAAAGCGCTCGGGATCGTCGTCAACGCGAAGGTTCAGCGGCCCGGCGTGTGCAATGCGGCCGAAACGCTCCTCGTACATCGGAACGCCGCCGAGCCGTTCTTAGGGAAGGCCATCGCAGCCTTGCGGGACAACGGCGTGACGTTGCGCGCGGACGACGCCACTCGATCGTTCGATCCCACATTGGACGCGGCGACGGAAGACGATTGGTACGCCGAATACCTGGATCTGATCATGGCCGTGAAGGTGGTCGGGTCGCTCGACGACGCCATAGCGCACATCAACCGCTACGGCACGAAGCACACCGAAGCCATCGTGACGGAGAACGCGCAATCGGCGGATCGGTTCGTCAACGAGGTCGACGCCGCATGTGTCGTCGTCAACGCATCGACGAGGTTCGCCGATGGCGGTGAGTTCGGGTTCGGCGCGGAGATCGGCATCTCGAACCAGAAGCTGCACGCCCGCGGACCGATGGCGTTACGGGAGCTGACGAGCTACAAGTACGTCGTTCGTGGAGACGGACAGGTGCGAACATGACGACCAAGAAGGAGTTGCTCGACGAAGACGAGAAACGCTGGGTCGAGCTGTGCCACATGATCGAGCACGCGCCCGAATCGCTTCTTCTGATGCCCGGCGTGAACGGCGTTTGGACGACCAAAGACGTCATGGCGCACATCGCGGCGTGGCACGCGCGAATGACAGACAAGTTCGAGCAGGTGAGGATGACCGGAGACTTCGGCGAGGGTGTCGATACGGACGAGTTCAATGCCGGCGTCTACGAACAGTGCAAAGAGGCCTCCATGCACGACATCCGCGCGCACTTCGAGACTGCCCATCATCGGTTCCGTGAAGAGGTGGCGATGCTCGAGGAGCCGCTCGACGATCGGATCGCGCGGGTCATCGCGTCGAACGCGCACGAGCATTACGAAGCGCACCTCCCAGATCTGCGTCGCGTCCTGGAGGCCGGATGACCTTCGAAAACGTGCCGAGTGTCGTCGAGCGGCTCGGCGGAGCGGGGTATCTCGCCGATGAATCCATCGCAACGGTCGTCTATCTCGCGGAGCGACTCGGCAAGCCGATCCTGGTGGAGGGCCCGGCGGGGACCGGCAAGACCGAGCTCGCGAAAGCTGTTTCCACGGTTCTGAGCGCCAAGATGATCCGCCTGCAATGTTACGAAGGCGTCGACGAAGCGAAGGCGCTCTACGAATGGAACTACAAGAAGCAATTGCTGCGCATCCAAGCCGAGCAACGCCGGGAGATGAAGTGGGAAGAGGTTGAGACGAACATCTTCTCGGAGGATTTCCTCTTGGAGCGACCGCTGCTTTCGGCGATCCGTTCGGACGAGCGAACGGTGCTCCTGATCGATGAGATCGACAAAGTCGACTTCGAGTTCGAAGGGCTGCTGCTCGAGCTGTTGTCGGACTTCCAGGTGTCGATCCCGGAGCTCGGCACGATCCACGCCGATCAGATCCCGTTCGTCGTGCTGACGTCGAATAACTCTCGCGAGCTTTCGGAAGCGTTGAAGCGGCGGTGTCTGTACCTGTTCCTGGATTACCCGACGGTCGAGCGAGAGAAGGCGATCGTGCTTTCACGCGTGCCCGATCTGCCAGAAGCGCTCGCCGAGCAGATCGTGCGACTCGTCCGGTCGATCCGCCAGCTCGAGCTCAAGAAGGCGCCCTCGATCTCAGAGACGCTCGACTGGGCGCAGACGTTGTTGCACCTAGGCATCACCGACGTTACGCCTGAGGCGGCGCGCGCGACAATGAGCGTTCTGCTGAAGTTCCAGTCCGACATCGAGAAGGTGGCGACGCACCTGAAGATCCCGCCGCGCCCAACGGACAACTGATGACGGGCTCCCTTCGGGCGCCGAGCCGACCAGGCCTGCCATGAGTGGCTCGACGCGACTGGTCAAGGATCCTTGCGCTTTTTCCTGTCAAGGATCCTTGGCTGGTCCCGTACGGAG
>JBHELL010000214.1:0-6230 GCA_046263075.1 Actinomycetota bacterium
GCGATGCCGGAGGCGACCCCGGCGTTCAACGAGCGCGTCGTGCCGTACTGCGGGATCGCGAGCACGACGTCGACGAGCTCGCGCGCGCGCTCACCGAGGCCGGGCCCTTCCTGTCCGAACAACAGCACGCACGCGCGCGGCAGGTCGTAGCCGGCGATCGAGCGCGCGCCGGGCAAGTTGTCGATCCCGACGAGCGGCAGGCGCTCGGCGCGCGCCCACGTTCCGAGCGACTCGACGGTGTCGTGGTAGCGGATGTGTTGGTACCGGTCGGTCACCATCGCACCGCGGCGGTTCCACTTCCGATTGCCGACGATGTGAACCTCTGACGCCAAGAATGCGTTGGCGTTCCGGACGACCGTCCCGATGTTGAGATCGTGCTGCCAGTTCTCGATCGCGACGTGGAAGGGGTGACGGCGCGCGTCGAGGTCGTCGACGATCGCCTCGTGCCGCCAGTAGCTGTACCGGTCGACGACGTTGCGCCGGTCGCCGCGCGCGAGCAGGTCGGGGTCGAGCCGCTCGTCGTCCGGCCAGGGCTCTGCGTGCGGCCCGACACCCGTTCGATCCTCCATCATCGGATCGCGAGCCTACGGCAGGACGAGACGGACGTTGCGGCAGATCCGGCCGAAACGTCCGCCACATAAAGGGTGAGAAGGAACAAGGGACGAAACCTCAACCAGACGGTCGTTTGCGTCGAGGAGGACGTCCCGTGCGCAGGAAGGTCGCGCTCGCCACTCTCGTCACGCTTTTCTGTATCCCCGTATCTGCGTCCGCGAAGATCGACCCGACGTCGTGCCCGAAGACGCCGGGTCGATATCCGAGCGCGACGTCGGTGATCCACGGGATCGTAGAGAACGCGGAGGGGATGAAGCTCGGTGGGCTGAAGGTCGAGCTGTATTCGACGTACAGCTCCGATCCGAAGGAAAGCACGACGACGTCGACGGCCCCTGCCCTGCTGGGTCAGTACACGATCTGCGCCGGCGACTCGAGCGGCACCTACTACGACACCTTCGACGTCCACGCGGGAGACCCGAGCCTGCATCCGCTCTACGCGACCGCAGCGCAGCCCTACTCGACCTACATCAACCCCGCTTCCGACGCGGACTTCACGCCTGCTTCGGGGCATCCGCTGCTCTATATGACGAGCCTCACCGTGTCGCCCAACGCGATCTCGAACGCGATCGCCCCGTCGCCGGGCAACGTGACGGTGGCGTTCACGATCAGATCCAAGGCCCCCGCGGACACGGCGTTCTCACTCACGCTGACGCATCCGGTGCTCGCGCCGTACCACGGCACGGTGAACCGTGTGATCGCGGTATCCGGGGTTCCCACCATCGTCGACGGCGGACCCGCGGCCGGCGGATGGAACCAGTGGACCTACTCCGAGCTCGTCTACAAAGGCACCGACGAGCGGACGTTCTGGGCCAAGGTGCAAGGGTTCCGCAGCGGCGTGGAAGTGACGCAGCGCGACGAGCAGCCGTACGTCGTGGACGACACACCGATCGTCTTCGGCAAAGCCGACACGACGGTGTGCGGGAACGGCAACAACGCGAACGGGTTGTCGCCGGTGTCTCCACCGGGAACGACGAACCACCAGCCGATCGTGACCCAAGAGGTGTGCGACCCGAAGTCGGTATCCGACGCCACGTTCTCGGGACCCGACCCTGTGTCCCTGAAGGGATGGCTGTGCACCTCGGCGCTTGCGGACGTGTCGACGTGTACGACGATCACCCCGTTCCTGAACGCGCGCGTCATCGTGTGGGAGTCTCCGACGGTTCTCACGACCGCGGATAGGTGGATCGTGTTCCAGATCGCCGACGCGGCAGGCAACGTCACGCGATCTCCACACGAGCTCCTATCCATCGTCGACCGCGGGGGCCAGCCGCCGACGTTCACGGCATTGTCGCCGGGGAACCTCGGGCAAGGCTCGACGGGCGGGGTCGTCGTCGGCTCGTCGCTCACGACGCCGAGCTCGATCCCGGTGATCGGGTTCCGCGTGCGAGACGCCGACGGGCAGACCGATCTCCAACCGGGGACGCTCGACGTGCGCGTGTACTACGCGGACAACAACGGATCGCTTCCGACACTCGTGTATCGCTACGACATCTCGATGGACAAGGATGCCTACGACGCGGTCACGCACGCAGGCGGCGGAGACTTCGACCTGTCGAGCGGCCTGTTCAAGGCATCCGGCTACGCGCTGCAGGAGAAGCCGCCTGGGCGGTACGTCGTGACGGCGTCGGTGACCGACCACGGCGGCAACAACGCCAGCGTGACCTGGCATTTCTTCCTGCTTCTGGCCGTGTAGCTCCCCGGCGTCGGGGTTGCGTCACACCCCGGCCGTACCATCATCTCGTGGCTCTGACCTACGGCGAAGAGATGCTCGCGCGCGCGGAGGCTCGCGCGCGCGCCCGGCGCGGCGCTCGCAGCGCGCGCAAACGCCGGCGGACGCTGCTCTTCCCTGCGTCGCTCGCAACCGCGTGGGCGACCGTCGACACGCTCGTTGGGCAACATAGCCGAGCCGCGACCGCGCTCGACGGCCTCGAGCTGCTCGCCTGGACGGTGGTGCTCGTACTGATCCCGCTCGCGGTTTCGATCAGGCCGCGCAGGCCTATCCCCGCCGGCGCCGTCGTCGCGGTTATCGCAGGGCCCCTGTTGTCGCCCGTGTTGTTCGGCGCGGGTTGGTCGCTGTGGCAGAGCGCGCTCGTGATTCTCGTGTGCGCCGTCGTCGTCCTCGGCGCGCGCGCGCGCCGGTCGCGGTAGCTCGTTACCTCGCTTTCGCCGCGCGCACCGTCGTTTGACGCCGCTGGATCTCCCACTTCACGTCGGGAGCATCCTTCCACAGTCGCTCGAGCTCGTAGTAGGCGCGATCTTCTTCCGTGAAGATGTGCACCACGATGTCGGCGTAGTCGAGCAGCAACCAGCGCATCTCGCGTTCCCCTTCGCGGCGCACCGGCTTGAGCCCCGACTTTCGTAGGTCCTCTTCGATAGCGTCCGCGATCGCGCGCACCTGACGGTCGGTTCGTCCGGAAGCGATCACGAAGAAGTCAGTGATCGCGATGAGGTCACTCACATCGAGGACGCGGATGTCGGTGGCTTGCTTCTCTGACGCGGCGCGGGCGGCTCGCACTGCTGCGGTTCTCGGCGTCGGTGCTGTTTGCCTCGGCAGTGTCATCCCCCTATGGATTGACGAAGTCTCGTCCGATCACGATGGTCGCCTGAACAACCGTTTGCCCCTGGGGAGCGAACTGAACCGCACCGCGCCCGAGCAGCGTCCTCAGCCTGTCTGCGAGCGCGCGCGCGGCGTCGTTCTGGCCGTACACGGTGATCGTCGTGTGCGCGTGGCGGAACGAATCGGCGTTGCGCGCTATGGCGATCTTGAAGCCGTCTTCGACGAGAAGCGCCGCGGGGCGCTCCCCTGCCCCCGCGACGCCGGTCCCGTTCTGGATCTCGATCGACGGCCGCGCGCTCGGCACCGTCCCGAAGGTCGATGCGGCGAAATCGCGTTGCGCCATCGCATCAAGGTTCGACGTGTCGACCTGATATGCCTCCTCCGGTCCGCCACTGATGACGGTCGTGACCGGCATGGTTTCCCACGCGCGCTCGCCGTCCGGGGCCGCTGCGATCGCCCCGAGAACGAGGCTCAGCGCCTGCCGCTGATCCGGGTCGACGTCGGCGTCCGTCAAGGACGCGAGCGCGTTCTGGATCTTCTCGCGGCCGAGCGACAGGATCGCGTTCCACACCTGGTGCTGACGTGGGAACCGGTCGAGCTCGTTCTGCCCGTCACCGATGTCCGTCATGTAGAGCACCGCCGTTGCCGCATCCATGTGTTGCGGTCCGTGCTGGAACTCGAGCACGCGCCCGCCGGCGTCGTTCGTCACGTACACGTCCTGATCGACATCGATGTCGAGCCCGCCGAGCGAGTTGATGAACCGGCCCATGACGACGTCATCGAACGTGACGACATCGTCGACCGAGATGCCGATCATGTTCTCGAGGGAGATGCGCTCCAAGAACGGCGTGTCGATCAACGCGTCGCCGATCGACGTGTACGCGAACGCAGGCACCTGCGTGAGCGTGCGCGTCGGGACGAATAGCGTGACCGGGCTATCGCCCGTGCGGTCGATCGCGAAAAGCGTCAACGAATCGGCTCGGCCGCTCTTCGCGCCGTGCGCGTCCATCGCGAGCAACGTCACGATCTGCGGCCCCTGATCGGGTGTGCCGTAGATGGCAGCGTGGATCTTCTTCTTCGGATGGTGCGCGACGGCAAGGTACGTCCCGCCTCCGGCGCCGGCGAGCACCACGACGAGCACTACGGTGACGATGCGCCGGAGCCGGCGCCTCTTCCGCAGCCGGTCCGCCCGGCGACCCACCGCTTCGATCGTCATCATGCGTAGAGGTGTCGTTTCTCGATGTACTCGGCCACGCCGTCCGACACGAGGTAACGGAGCGGACGACCCTCGCGCGCGCGCCTGCGGATGTCGGTGGAGCTGATGGCGAGCGCAGGGATCTCGAGGATGTGGACGCGGTCCTCCAACCCTTCCGGCAATTCCTTCTCCAACCGTTCCAGGTCGTAGCCCGGACGCGTCGCCGCGATGAACTCGGCTTCGGACAAGACCGCTTCGGGGTCTTTCCACGTGAGGATCTGCAGGATCGCGTCGGCACCCGTGATGAACATCAGATCGCAGCCGGGCCGCTCGGCTTTCAGCGCGCGCAGCGTGTCGATCGTGTACGTCGGCCCCTCGCGGTCGAGCTCGATCCGCGACACCGCGAATGCAGGGTTGGATGCCGTTGCGATCACGGTCATCAGGTAGCGATCTTCCGGCGGCGCGGCTTCCACATGCTGCTTCTGCCATGGCTGCGCCGCAGGGATGAACAAGACCTCGTCGAGCGCGAATGCGTGGCGCGCTTCGTCCGCGGTGACGAGATGTCCTGTGTGGATGGGGTCGAAGGTGCCGCCCATGACGCCGAGCCGGCGGGAGCGCGCGTTCACCATCGGTTTGAGTGTAACGCCGCGCGCGCGGCTCGGCGGGACGAAGGGACGGTTACTTGACGATGATCTTCCCGGCCATCCCTGCGCCGGTCGGCGTGCCGTGGATCTTGCAATAGTAGATGTACGTCCCCGGCTTGGTGAAGCCCTTGAAGCTGAAGGTGTCGCCGCCGGCCATGCACTTCGTTTGATCGGTCGGGCACGCCGGGCTCGAGTCGAAGAGACCGCCGGTCGCCGACGTTACCGTGTGGGGTGCGCTCGTATCCGTTTGCTTCCAATCGATCTTCTCGCCGACGGACACGGTGACGACCTTCGGGGCGAAGCAGTTCCCTGCGGCAAGATCGATCGGCCCCGCGTACGCCGTGGCGGTATCAGAAACGCCGGCGCACGCATTCGCCGGAGCGCTCGACGATGTCGCAGGCGACGGCGCCGGGAAACCGGTGTCCTTCCCGCTCGCGCACGCGGTCGCGACGAACGTGAGCACAGCAAGCACCGAGATCCAGGTTGTCCACCGTCGCATCCGAAGCTCCTCCGTCCGGTATGGCATATGCCTAACAAGGGCGAGAAACACGCGCAACTCGGGCGGAACGCCCGCGAACGTCGAGGCTTGCGCGCGAGCCGATGATAGCCTCCAAGCGTGGCAAGCAACGGGTACGACGACGCGCTCGGGAGCTCGCTCGAGATGATGGGCCTTGTGCTCGGCGCCGAGCCGCCCGACCCCGAAGCGCTCGCCGAGCAAACGGTGTGGGACTACGACCATCATTTCACGCCGGGGCTCATCCAGTACCGGAAGTCGGTCACCGAAGCAGGCGATTACGCCGCGCTCGAATGGACCGGTGAAGGATCGATCGTGCGCGACGTCCTCGGCCGCGAATGGATCGATTGCCTCGGCGGCTACGGCATCTACAACCTCGGGATCCGCAACCAAGAAGTGCTCGACGCCGTGCGCGCGCAGCTCGACAGGAATCCGCTGCCGACGCAAGACCTGCTCGACCCCTTCCGCGGGATGTTGTGCAGGTTGCTCGGCCAGATCACTCCCGGCGCCATCTCGAACGCGTTCATCTGTAACTCCGGCGCGGAGTCGATCGAAGGTGCGATGAAGATCGCGCGCGTGTCCACCGGGAGACCGGGGTTCATCTGTGCCGACGGTGCGTTCCACGGCAAGACTCTCGGCGCGCTGTCGCTGATGTCGAAGGCGGCATTCCGTGAACCCGTCGAGCCGCTGCTCGGCCCGGTGTGGCGC
>JBHELL010000215.1:0-2696 GCA_046263075.1 Actinomycetota bacterium
ATCGTCGATCCGCAAAGCGGCACGCGCCTCTCCGACGAGCAGCCGGGTGAGATCGTCGTCACGCCGCTCGGGTACCGCGGCGGCGGCGTTCCGCGATGGCGCTCGGGCGACCTCGCGCTCGGCGGGATCACGCGGCGTCCGTGCCCGAACTGCGCCCGCACCGTGCCGCGCGTCGGGCCGGCGGTGGAGCGGTCGGCATGGGCGCGCGTCGCAACCTTGAACGGTCGCCGAGCCCTCATCGACCTGCGCGACATCGGGGCAGCCGCAGCCGATCGCTCGGAGCACTGGCAGATCGAGCTGATCGAGCGGGAGGACACGCACGACCTCTACGTGCATCTCCTGCACCCCGGCGAGGACCCGGGCGCTCTCATCGACCTTCACGAAGACCTCGTGCGTTTGCGAGCCCTGCCGACGCAGATCGTCGTCGGCGAGAAGGACGACATCGACGCCCGTCTCGCGCGCGCAGGCGGCTCGTGGCCGCGGTTCTGGATCCACGGAGGGGAATAGCCCGGGGATTCCCAGGGAAACGTTTCCTTCCCTTCCTCCGGGGCTGTCGCTAAAGAACGCACCTCACGACAGCCGAAGAAGACCGGGGAGAGGTTGTGAAGCGCGCCGTCCGCATCTCATTCATCGCGTCGTTCGTCGGCGCGTTCATTTTGGCCGTCCCGGGGCCGCTGCACGCAGCGACGCACATCCCGAAGACCCTTTCTGCGACCGTTGACGTCGCGCGCGCGGTCGCACCGGGCAGCGCGCGCACGATCAGCGTTGCGCTCCCGTGGCGCGCGAACATGGCGGGCGTCACGTTCTTGTCCCCGCGTCGCTCCTCGCACGGAGTCTCCATCTCGTTGCGCGCGCATACGGCAGCCGGCTGGTCGAGCTTCGAACTGCTCGACCTCGAGGGCGACGGGGTCGATCCTTCTGAAGCGAAGCATCTCAAACCGTGGGTGTCGAGCGAGCCGACGTGGGTCGGGACTGCGGACCGGCTCGACGTCAAAGTGTCGGTTGCACGAGACGGCGTCGCGATCAGGGATGTGTCGCTCGCGTTGCTCAACACGAACGGCGACGCATCGGCGTCTCTCGTCGGCAACGTGTTCGCGTCGATCGGCCGCTTCCTGACGATGCGTCCGGCGCCGGCCCAGGCTATGACGGGAACACCCCGGATCATCACGCGCGCGCAGTGGGGCGCGAACGAGAGCTGGAGGAACGAAGCGCCGGAATACGCGCCGACGGTCGACGTCGTGTTCGTCCACCACACCGACACGACGAACTCGTACACGCCGTCCCAGTCGGCGTCGATCATCCGCGGCATCTACCACTTCCACGTCTTCACGCGGGGTTACCGCGACATCGCCTACAACTTCTTGGTCGACAAGTACGGACAGGTCTTCGAAGGCCGGTACGGCGGGATGACGCGCGCGGTCGTCGGCGGGCATACGCTCGGCTTCAACTACCGCTCGACAGGTGTTGCCGTTCTGGGCAACTACGTCTCGTTCTCGCCGTCCTCGAAGCTGTTGTCGTCGCTCGCGTACCTGATCGCGTGGAAGCTCGACATCCATCACACGCCGCCGGTCGGGAAGGGCGTCCTGCACGTGGCGACCGGGGAGAGATACAAGGCCGGAAGCTACGTCGCGTTCAACCGCATCTCCGGTCATCGCGACGCGAACCTCACATCCTGTCCGGGCGGGCGATTGTACGCACAGCTGCCGGCGATCCGCGCTGCGGTGCTGAAGACGGGGAGCCCGAAGATCTATCTGCCGCGCGTGAGCAGCGGCTTGATCCGTTCGGACGGCGACGGCAAGAACGAGTCGCTCGCGTTCCGCTCGACGTTCAGCGGCTCCGTGCGCTGGCGCGTGCAGCTGCGCGATTCGAGCAACACCGTGCGGCGCGCGTTCTCCGGTACGGGAACGTCGATGAGCTTCCTGTGGTACGGCACCGACGTCGCCGGCCGACCGCTTCCGTCGGGCGTCTACTTCTGGACGCTCGACGCGCAAGATGGAGCAGGAAGGGTCGCGCGCCCCGCGAGCGGTTACTTCTATCTGGTGTCGACGCATCCCGACGGCACGCTCCTCTCGGATGGATCTCGATACGTGTCGGGAACGACGCGCTACGACGAGAGCGATCCGGTGTCCTTCCCATCGATCTTCGGGGGCTTGGCCGCCGTGCAGACCGGTCCCGCCGAACGCGCGCGCTCCATCGCCTCGCCGACGCCGTTGATGCCTCGTGACGGCACGCTGCTGATCGACGACGCGTCCGGCGACCACTACATCTGGAGCGCAGGCACGCTTCACAAGTTCGCGTCGCTCGACGTCTTCGGCGCGCTCGGCTACACCGATGCCGCTGCGATCACGGCCTCGTCGAGCTACCTCGGCTCGCTTACCTCCGGGCCGGACATCACCGACACCTCGAAGCATCCGGCAGGCACGGCCGTGCGCGATCCTGCGACCGGCGCGGTTTCGATCGTGGACCTGTCGAGCCGCCATCCGATCTCGGCGCTGTCGCTTGCATCTCGCTACCGCGCGAACGAAGTGGTCGATGGGACGGCGGGCGACCTGACGATCGCGCTCGACGATCTTGCGGTTCCGGCCCGCGACGGCACGATCGTGGTCGCATCGAGCGGCGGAACCCCCTACGTGATCGAAGCCGGACAGAAGCGGCAGTTCGTCTCACCGTCGTTCTTCACGTACTTGGGCTACACG
>JBHELL010000216.1:0-2758 GCA_046263075.1 Actinomycetota bacterium
GTGCAGTACGCCGACCTGGCCGGCGGTGATCGTCGCCGCGTGCCGGCCGGTCTCGAACCCGTCGCCGCCCGGCTCGATGCCGTACAGCTTGACGTCGTCGTCCGGAATGAAGGCGGTGAACAGGCCGATCGCGTTCGACCCGCCGCCGACCGACGCGACCGCGGCGTCCGGCAGCTTGCCGGTCAGCTCCAGCGTCTGCGCCCGCGCCTCGTCGCCGATACCGCGGACGAAGTCGCGCACCATCGCCGGGAACGGGTGCGAACCGGCCGCCGTACCGAGGATGTAGTGCGTCTTGTCCACGCTGGCGACCCAGTCGCGGAGCGCGTCGTTGATCGCATCTTTCAGCGTCTGCGATCCCGTCTTCACGTGCACCACCTCGGCGCCGAGCTGCTCCATGCGGAAAAGGTTGAGCTCCTGGCGCCGGCAGTCCTCTTCTCCCATGTACACGAGGCACTCTTGCCCGAGCAGCGCCGCGGCCGTCGCCGTCGCCACGCCGTGCTGGCCGGCGCCGGTCTCCGCGATGATGCGCTTCTTCCCCATGCGCTGCGCGAGCAGACACTGACCGAGCACGTTGTTGATCTTGTGCGCACCGGTGTGGCACAGATCCTCGCGCTTAAGGTAGATGCGCGCCCCGCCTGCGTGCTCGCTGAGCCGTTGTGCGAACCACAACGGCGTGGGCCGGCCGGCGTACTCGCGACGGAGATAGTCGAGCTGCGTGTTGAACGCGTCGTCCGCGCGCGCCTCGTTGAAGGACGTCTCGAGCTCGTCGAGCGCGTGCATCAACGCTTCGGGGACATACTTGCCGCCGAACGGACCGAAGTGGCCGCCTGCGTCGGGATCGGTGTTCGCGCGCGCCATGAGATGGCGAGTCTACCAACCGGGAAGCGTCGTGATCTTCAGATCACATCGATGCGCCGGCTGTGTGGAGGGCCTTGGTCCACTCGAGCGCGCTGCCGCCGTTCACGTCTCCGCTCGCGACGAAGGAAGAAACGGTGCCGCTTGCCACGACCGACTGCTTGAGCATCGATGCGTGCACGTCCGACGACGTCGCGTACGGCACGGGGGCATAGACGTACGGGTCCGACGCCAACTGCAGCGTCGCCTGGATCGATTCGCCCGCGTGCGTCGACGATGCAGCGTCGATATACACGAGCCCCGTTCCGGAGATCCATGCGTCCTGCGCGATCAGCACCGAACCCGGCGCGAGATCAGATGCGCGGTCGGTCCCCGACGGAGCGGAGACGACGATGTATCCGGTCGCCGTTTCTCCGTAGATACTCGGCGTGAGGCTCGTCGTGCTGGCGGACGCACCGGCGTGTGCCCCGAACTCGATCATCCCGGTGATCGTCGCGTTGGTGCTGAAGGATGCCGTGAACATGAGCCCGTTCTTCGCCTGGTCGACCGTGCCGACCGTTGCCGCGCGCGCGGGACCCGCGAACGCGAGCGCGATCGCCACGATGATCGACAGGGACAGGGAACGGCGGGTCATACCGAACGATTCGACGGCCGCGCGCCGCTCCCTCCGGATGGTTTGCCGCTTCGTCTGTATTGCGGCGTCAAAGGACGCGTTCGTAGCAACGTTCTGCGATGTGCGGGGCTCGGCCGACCAAGAACTGAACGGTGAAGCGCGCGCGCAGGACGACGCGGCCGGGCCGATCGGTCCGGTCCGCCGGAGCGTTCGCAGGCACCGATATCGCCCAGCCGCCCGACGGCATCAGGCCCGGAACGCGGCTCGACACGAGACGCGGGAGCCCGACGACCTCCGCGCCTGCTTCGAGCGCGTACTGCCTCCCCGCGGCGTTTGCGCACGGCGCGACGAGGCATCCGTGCCGGCTACAGGTTCCGACGAGCTTCTCGACGGCGAACTCGGCGAGCCGCATCGCGTGCTGCAGCGGTTGCAACGCAACATCCATCGTCGAGCCGGTATCGCCCGCGACCACCACGGTTCGCGCCACCGCCTCGGTCGCAGGCCCGGCCGCGATCCCGACGCGGTGGGAGCCGACGAACGTACGGATCGCATACGTATCGACCACGCGCGCCGTCACCGGCACGGCGAGAGGCACTCCGTCGATCTGAAGGATAGGCGGCGGACCTCCGTCGGTTCGCAGAACGAACGTCTGCGTCGGGACGACGATCCCGTCCGGTGTCGCGTGCAGCTCCTGCCGTCTGCGCGCGCCGCCCGGCAGGCGGAACTCCACCGATTGCTCCTCGGCGGCGAACGTCGTACCCGGTGGGAACCGTTCGAACGCGCCGAAGAACGCTTGCGTCGTCGCGTCGAGGGTGCCTGCGTCGGGGGCGATCCCGCCGAGCGTCGTCTCGGCGTACGCGTCGGCAAAGCGTCCCGCGACGAGCTTCTTCGCGAAGTCTGCCAGCGACGGTGCGGGTGCGGGATGGAAGCGGACGCTCGTGCACGCGAGCTGGGCGAGCAGCACCGCAAGGATCGCCTTCTTCACGGGCGCTCGCGATCCCACGTCGCGCCGGTGATGCCTTGCTCCTTGAGGAGCGCGTACCGTGGTCGTTGCGTCGGCGTCTTCGGGATCTCTTCTCGCACTTCCACGTAGCGCGGGACGGCGTAGATCGCCATGCGCGTCGTGCAGTAGTCGATCAGCGCGCGCGGCTCGACGGTGGCGCCGGGCTGGGGGACGACGACGACCTTGATGTCGTCCTCGCCGAGCTCGCTCGGCACCGCGTGCGCGGCCGATTCCAGCACCTGCGGGAACTGATTCACGACGTTCTCGATCTCCCACGCGCTCACGTT
>JBHELL010000217.1:0-7362 GCA_046263075.1 Actinomycetota bacterium
AGACCAAATCGGACACCAAGTCCGAGGCGAAGAAGACGGAGACGAAGACCGCTCCGACGTCGACGGACAAGAAATAGATGCCGGCGCGCGCCGAGATCGGCATCTTCGGCGGATCGGGTTTCTATTCGTTCTTGTCCGACACCGAAGAGCTGAAGCTCGAGACACCGTACGGCGAGCCGTCGGCGCCGATAGTGCTCGGCGAGATAGCCGGTCGCTCGGTCGCGTTCCTCCCGCGCCACGGTCGCCGGCACGAGTACCCGCCCCACAGGATCCCCTACCGAGCGAACCTGTGGGCGATGAAGGACCTCGGCGTGACGCGGGTGATCGCTCCGACGGCAGCCGGGTCGCTGCAGCCTCACGTTCAGCGCGGCGATTTCGTCGTCGCGGACCAGCTGGTCGATCGGACGAGCGGCCGCGCGGCCACGTACTTCGACGGACCCGAGACGGTGCACGTGTCGCTGGCCGATCCCTACTGCGACGAGATGCGCGCGGTTGCGATCGAGCGCGCGCGCGCACTCGACATCCGCGTGCACGAGCGCGGCACCGTTGTCGTGATAGAAGGACCACGATTCTCTACGCGCGCGGAGTCGCGGTGGTACGCGCAGAACGGTTGGGAAGTCATCAACATGACGCAATATCCGGAAGCGGCGCTCGCGCGCGAGCTCGAGCTCTGTTACTGCACGATCTCTCTCATCACCGACTATGACGTCGGCGTCGAAGGGATGCCACCCGTCTCTGTTCAGGAAGTCGTCAACGTCTTCACCGAGAACAACGCGCGCGTGCGCGAGCTGATGCTCGGCATCGTGCCGGCGCTTCCGCGCGAACGGACGTGCGCGTGCGGCTCGGCGCTGGCCGGCGCGCGCGTCGGCGGTCACTGATGAGCGCCTTCCAGGCTCTCGTCCTCGGCATCATCCAAGGGCTATCCGAGTTCCTGCCGATCTCCTCGAGCGGCCACCTCGTCATCGTGCCGTTCATCTTCGGCTGGCGCGAACCGACCCTCGCGTTCGACGTGGCGGTTCACTTCGGAACGCTCATCGCCGTTGTGTGGGTCTTCCGCGAGAAGGTGCTCGCCGTCGTCCGCACCATCTTCACGTGGGGGCGCGCGACGGTCGAAGAGCGCGCGCTCGTACGACTGCTCGCGATCGGCACGATCCCGGCCGTTGCGGTCGGTGTCGCGTTCGACCACGCGGTGAGCGATTCGTTCCAGCGACCGGTGATCGTGTCGCTGTTGCTCGGCGTGACCGGATACTTCTTGCTCGCGAGCGAATCGGTCTACGAGAAACGTGGCGAGCAGGCGAAGGTCGCTGGCGGGTCGCTTCGCACGCTCGAGGAGATCAAGACGGGCGACGCCGCGGCGATCGGTATCGCGCAAGCGGTCGCGATCCTGCCGGGGATCTCGCGGTCGGGCTCGACGATCGGCGCGGGGATGCGGCTCGGCTTGACGCGAGAGACGGCGGCGGCGTTCTCGTTCCTTCTTTCGATCCCGGTGCTGCTGGGCGCGACGGTGTACAAGTTGCCCGACATCACGCACGAAGCGTCACGCGGCTCGGCGGACGCATTCATCATCGGCTTGGTCGCGTCGGGCGTGACGGGGTTCTTCGCGATCAAGTGGTTCCTGCGGATGATCGAGCGTGTCGGCCTCAGACCCTTCGGCGTCTATCTGTTCTTCGTCATGATGGCCGGCCTGCTGACCGGGCTCGCGCGCGGCTGACCTGCCGGTCTAGGCGATCGCTTCTTCGACGTAGCCGGCGATACGGTCGATCTGGATCTTCGGCATGCAGAGCCGGATCCCGATCGCGTCGGCGCGCGCGCGGACGTCCTCGTCGAGGAACGCCGAGCACAGCAGTATCGCTTGTCCCGGGCGTTGCTCCAGGATCCGCCTTGCCGTCTCGAGCCCGCTCATCCCCGGCATCATCTGATCCAGAACGACGATCTCCGGGTCGAGCCGCTCGATCAACTCGAGGGCCTCTGTTCCGGTCGCAAACTCACCAACCACCGTCATCCCCTGGGACGCCTGGATGTAGGTCCGCAGCAACAGCCGGATATCCGGCTGGTCGTCGACGATGAGGGCGCGGATAGGCACGGAAGACAGGGTAGGGGCGCGCGGCTCAGGGCGAATCGGGCATCCGCTCTATCTTCGACCCGTGATGTCAACCCCCGACGGGCTACGCGCGTATACCGGCCATGGAAGCGCACGCCATAGCGCCACAGGGAGGGGTCATCGCAGTCTTCCGGCCGTCGCAAGAACGGCTCCGCAGGCTCGAGCGGTGGTTTGCCGCCGAGTACCCAGCGCTCCTGCGCTTCGCGTATTTCGTGTCGGCCGACCCCGTCGCCGCGGAAGATCTCGTCCAGGAAGCGTTCGTCCGCATCTACCGGGCGGGCTCGCGCGTCGACCCCGATACGGTCGGACCGTACGCGCGCGCGGCGATCGTGAACCTGCAGCGCTCGTCGTTCCGTCGCCGAGCCTCGGAGCGTCGCGCGCTGGTGCGCAGCGTCGCGCGTGAGCACCCCGGACCTGCCGAGCCGGATGAGATGTGGAACGCGGTGTTGCAGCTGTCGCCCCAGCAGCGCGCGGTGATCGCATTGCGGTTCTACGAAGATCTTTCCGAGGCGGAGATCGCAGCGACACTCGGGATCAGCACCGGTGCAGTGAAGAAGCACGCTTCGCGCGCGATCGAACGCCTGCGCGCGCTGGTCGGGAGGCAATCATGAGCTTCGAAGACGACATCAAACAGGCGTTCGCGCGCCACGCCGGCGATGCATCGCCGACCGAGGATGCGTGGCCCCGCGTCGAGAGCACCATCGGCGCGTCCCACGTGCGTCGAGCCGTTGCGACGTCCTCGCTCGCCCTCGCGGTGATCGCCGTTGCCGTTGCCGTTCCGCTCGCGCTGGCGCGCGGCGGCACGAACCCCGGCGGTTTCGCGAACCCTCTTCCGCCGCCGTCCACGTCGCCAACCGCTCCCTCCGGTCCCTTCGCCGAGCCCGGCTGGTCAGTCGCCGCCGCCGATGGGTTCGCCGTCCAGCTTCCACCCGGTTGGAAGAGTGGATGGTGGGAGGGGACCTGGGAGTACGAGCCCACCGGATCGCCGTCACTTGCCCAAGGCGGAGACACCTTTGCGGTCACGGTGACGCTCCGCGGCAACCGGGACGAGCTTCCCAAGCAGAGCGGGACGATCTCGTCGATCGACGGCGTGGTCGCCTCGCGGATCGAGGAGCCTCGCCGGGTCTTCGTCGTCGCTGAGTGGCCGGGCCATTGCCATGTCACAGACGAAAACTGCACGACCGAATTCAGATCTCAGATCATGATCGTGACCCTGCGCGCCGACACCAACGCATTGTGGGCGAAGTACTCGGCCCTCGGAGAAAGCATCTTGCGGTCGATCAAGCACTATGACGGCTCGACGCCCTTGCACGGTTCCCTAGACCCGATGGTGCCGGCGGATGACCTGACGAAGGCGGTCGTGCGATTCATGGACGCGCGCGTCGAAGGCGTCGGCGCCGAGGGTCTCCTGTGCTGCGACGCGACGGGCTTCTACACCACCGATCGCTTGTATCAGCCGAACGGTCATTCACTGCTCGGCTACCAGATACACCCCGGCACCGATGAGTCGGCCGGACGAACGTACGTCGTGACGGTGATGTTCGACACGAACGGTGAATTCGAGCTCAGCGGCATGAGCGAGACGATCACAGTCGGTCATCTCGCCGGCCAGGGTGCTTCCGGCTCGGCGCCGCTGGTCATCGACGGGAAGCTCGCGTCGTAACGGAAGACTCGCTCGATCGCCTCGATGCGGCCTGCTTGGCTGGCGCGCGCGCTTCCACCGTGTTTCATTGGACGAGATGGATGCGTGAGGCATCCGAATCATCCGATGAACGACTTCGACCGAAGGATCGCGCGCATCGCCGGTCGACAACACGGCGCCCTATCGCGCGATCAGGCGCTCGCAGCGGGCGTAAGTGTCAACGCGTTGAAGTGGCGTCTGCGCACCGGTTCGCTCGAGCCAATACACGCGGGCGTGTACCGGCTCGTCGGAACCCCGCGCACGTGGCATCAGGACTTGATCGCCGCGACGCTGGCTCGTCACGGAAGTGTGGTTTCCCACCTGCCGGGGGCGGCGTTGTGGGCACTGCCCGGAGCGCCCCGCAAAGGGGTTGAACTCAGCGTTTCGCGCGATCTTGGGCGATGCGTCGACGTGCGCGTGCACCGTGTCGAGCTTCCGCCCGTCGACGTCACGCTCCTCGGCGGCATACCCGTGACCACCGTCGCGCGGACCCTGATCGACATCGCCCCGCTCGTCGAGCCCGCCACGCTGTCTGCGATATTCGACAACGCCGCACGACGGAAGTTGGTGTCCGTACCCCGTCTTCGTGATCGATCCGAGGACTTGGGAGGACGCGGTCGAGCCGGCTCGGCGGCGATCCGAGATCTGTTGCGCGCGCGCGAACAAGGCCTCGTTCCTTTCAACGAGTTCGAGTTCAAGCTCTTGCAGGTCCTCAGGACCCGGCGATTGCCACGACCGCGATCTCAATATCGTGTAGCGCTCGGGGATGGCTCGACGGCGTACGTCGACTTCGCGTATCCGGCCGAGCGGGTCGCGATCGAAGCCGACGGATACGCCTGGCACTCGCAACTCGGCGACTGGCAGCGAGACAGGGCGCGCCAGAATCAGCTCGTCGTGCTCGGATGGACGCCCATCCGCATCACGTGGGACGACCTCATCAAGCGGCCGGAAGCAACCACCACGTTGATCGCGCGCGCGCTCGAAGCGGCCGGTTCGCGGAAGCTGCGCGCGCGTTCATCGGACGAAAAGGGTGCGTCACGCATCCAAATCATCCAATGAACGAGGCGGGCGAGGCGGGCGAGGCGGGCGAGGCGGGCGAGGCGGGCGAGGCGGGCGAGGCGGGCGAGGCGGGCGAGGCGCGAAAGCCCCCGCGCGCACCCCGCGCGCGCGGCTACAGGTCTGAGCCTGCTGCGATCGTTGCGCTGATCTCCCGGCGGCGCGCGTCCAGCTCTTCAGCGATCTGCTCGTCCGCGCGGGAAAGCTCTTCGTAGTTCGAGTCTTTGAACTGCAGCACGCCCATCTGCTCGAACGCGCGCTCGACGGTCGGCCCCCACAAGCCGATGTCGCGGATCGTCGGCACGATGCGGCTGAATAGCAGCTTGCGGAACTCGCCCATCATCGGGGCGTTCCGCACGTACTCGAGACATTCCGCGGTGTCGAGCCCGAGATTCGCCCACACCTCTTCGGCGAGGAACCGTCCATACATCAACCGCGACGCTTCCGCGACGAACTCTTCGCGCTCCTTGCGCTCGGCGGATGTCATCTGCGGGTACACGTCCCGCAAGGCGAGCCGTCCGAAGGCAACGTGGCGCGCTTCGTCTTGCATCACGTACGTGTTCAGGTCTTTCGCAAGCCCCGGATTCGCGAAGTCGCGGATCAACGCGAACGCCGCGAGCGCAAGACCTTCGATCATGATCTGCATTCCGAGATAGGTGAAGTCCCAGCGCGAATCTTGCAGCACCTGATCGAGCAAGGTCTTCAGATACTTGTTGATCGGGTACCGCATCTCGATCTTGTCGCGCAGGTATCGGTCGTAGATCTCGACATGTCGAGCCTCGTCCATCACCTGCGTCGCCGCATAGAACTTGGAATCGACGTCGGGAACGCTCATCACGATCTTGGCCGTACACACGAGCGCGCCCTGCTCACCATGGAGGAACTGCGAGTTCAGCCACGCCGTCATGTGGTGGCGAACGTCGTAGCGCTCCGCGTCGGTCAGGCCTTCCCAGATCGACGAGCCGTAGATCGGGATGTACATCTCCGGCATGTCCGGCGCGCCGGGATCGACCGGGATCGACCAGTCGAGCCGCACGTCGGCATCCCACTGCTTCTGCTTCCCCTTGCCGTACAACGTCAGCAGTTGCGCGCGCCGCTCGTCGTAATCCCACGTGAAGGTCGTATCGAACGAGCCGGGGATCGCCCAGGGCTGCTCGGTCGGTCGCATCGCGTAGCGGTCGGTCATGCCTCGTCTCCTTGGATACCCTTCACGATCAGAGCGGCGAGATCGGCCGCGACATCGCGCGGATCATCGGCCGCCGGCGTGATCGCGTACGAGATGAAGATGCGCGCGCACATCTCGGCGGCGACGGTTGCGCGGCGCGCGTCGAGCCGGGGCGCGCGCGCGGCCAGCACTTCAGCCATCAGCCGCATGCCGAGGCTCATCACCGGGTTCGCCTCAACCGTCAGGTACGGCAATAGCTCGTGCGGCTCGGTCGCCATCACCTTGTCGAGCAACGGATGCTCACGCAGCGCGCGCAGACATTCGGTGAACGCCGACTGGAGCGCGCGACGCAGGTCTTGCTCGGCGCCGACCGACGCGCGCACCCGCTCGACGATGCGTTCCTCTTCGCGCAAGACCAGCGCTGCGAACAGCGCGTGCCGGTTCGGGAAGTAGCGATAGACGGTCTGGCGCGACAGCCGGGCGGCGCGCGCAACCTCCGCGAGCGTGGTCCGACCGAGCCCGAAGCGCTCGGCGCGCTCGAACGCCGCATCCAGGATGCGCGCGCGCGCGTCCTCCAGAGCTGCGGTCGCGATGGCCACGATGTGACACTAAGACGACTGATGTCACATCGTCAAGGTCCCCGCGCTAAGTGGGAAACTTAACCACTGAGCGTAAGGAACCGATACGTAGTCCGTAACCGGAGGTAACACCACCCGTTTCTCAAAGGGAACGGGGGGCAACGAGCCGAAGCACTCACGGGGGCGCGACGCGGGCTGTCGCACTTGAGAGGGGAACCACCGTCCCGCTGCGGCATAAGGGGGAAACATGGGGAAGGTTGCAGCACATCGCACGGGCGCGCGCGCACTGGTCGCAGTTGTTCTCGCCGCCGGGCTTCTTTCGATCTCCGCCGGGACGGCGGTCGCGCGCCCACCAACGGGTGGCGGCTCGTCGGGGAGCGCTGCGTGTTCGGTCACGCCGAACCCCGTCGGAGTCAACCAGACGTGGACGCTCACGGGCACTGGGCTCGCGGCCGGACAGGTCGTCAACGTCCTGATCTCCGACGCGTACGGGACGTCCGGGTTCAATCTTCAAGCGAACTCGTCCGGCGTTGTCACGGTCTCGTGGGGCTCGGCGTACGCGGGCACGCACAATGTGAAGATCAACAGCACCGGCAGCAAGAAGATCTCCACACTCGCCACCTGCGCGTTCCAAGTCGTCTAACACGGATCAAAACGAAGGCCGGCCGATCGCTCGGCCGGCCTTCTTGCTTCTGTGACTACTTCTTCTTCAGGTCGACCCCGCCGGCGGCAAAGTCGACAACCGTTCCCGCGATCTCCGTGTCGAGGTCGTAGTGGACGG
>JBHELL010000218.1:0-2821 GCA_046263075.1 Actinomycetota bacterium
GTTCGGTGCACGACTACATGCACGCCAAGTTCACGGTTGCCGACGACCTGGTGTTCGTCGGGAGCTACAACCTCTCGCATGCCGGCACGGAGAATGCGGAGAACGTCCTCGAGATCCGCGATGCCGGGCTCGCCGATCGCCTCGCGTCGTTCGCCGACGAGATACGTGCCCGCTACGCCGAGTAGACTCTGCGCGTGCCGAAGATCAGCGCACCAACCCTCGAGAAGCATCGAGCCGAAACCGTCGACCGGTTGCTCGATGCGTTCGGCGAGTTGATCCTGTCGCGCGGATACGCCGATGTTTCCCTCGCCGACGTCGCGGCGCAAGCGGGCCTCGCGCGAACCGCGATCTACAACTACTTCCCCGACCGCGAAGCGCTGCTGTTCGCATGGACGGATCGCGAGGTCGCGCGGACGCTCTCGATCCTGCAGCACGAGCTCGAGGCGGCGCCCACGTATGCGGAGAAGGTGCACACGTTCGTCCGCCTCCAGCTCCTCGACTTCACCCGCAGGCATCTCCCGCCGGGACACGAGGTCGTCGGATTGCTGCGGCCGGAGACCTACGGCAACTTCATGCGCCACGTCGAGCCGCTCGAACGCATCGCGCGCGAGATCGTCGAGCAAGGCATCGAAGCGGGTGAGTTCGCGGCAGCGGTAGACCCCGCGACGGCGGTCCAGATGATGATCGCGTGCATCGGCTCGGAGCGCGCGCCGCTCACGACGCGCGCGCACTCGCTCGAAGAAGCGACCGAGCGCGTGAGCGACTTCTTGCTGCGCGCGCTCGGCTGGTCGGCCCGGCCGAAGAAACGAGCAGCACCCAAGAAACAGGGCTAGCCCCCCAGCGGCTTTTCCTGACATACTGTCGGAAACATCCTCGAGGGGGTCGCCGTGCCGAACGTCATTATGGCCGTCGCGCGCCCCGAGCGTTGATGCGGCCGGGCGGGGCACCGCTATCGATCGCGAGCGGTATCCGCGAGTTCGCGATCGCGACACCGTCGGCCACCGCCGTCGTCGACGGCGACCGCCGCCTCACGTACGCCGCGCTCGACGAGCGCGCGCGGCGCGTGGCATCGGTCCTGCTGAGCACCGGCTTGTCCCCCGGCGACCGCGTCGCCGTCGCGCTCGGGAACAGGCTCGAATACCCGGAGATCGCCGCCGGCATCGCGAGCGCCGGCATGTGCATGGTCCCGGTCAATCCACGCCTCACCGCGAGCGAGATCTCGTACATCGTCTCGCACGCCGAGACACGGGCGGCGATCGTCGACGATTCGCTCGCGCTCGTGGGCGACGCGCTCGCGGCCAATCCGCAGAAGCTCGTCCTATCGATAGACGGCACATCGATCGGCGCCGACTACGAAGAGGCGCTCGCCGATGTGTCGCCATCCGATGCCGGCATCGTCGTGGACGAGCTGTCCCCCTTCTGCGTCGCGTACACGTCGGGGACCACCGGCAAGCCGAAAGGCGTGATGATCAGCCACCGGTCGCGCGCGCTCACGTTCCTCGGCACGGCGCTGGAATGGGGCCTGGGGCCCGGACGCCGCACGATCGCCGTCGCCCCGCTGTATCACGGCGCGGGATTCGCGTTCGGGTACGGCGCGCTACACGTCGGCGGCGAGCTCTGGATGCTTCGCGCGTTCGACCCTGCCGCGCTGATCGATACGATCGAACGCGCGCGCGCGCAGTCGGTGTTCCTGGTTCCGACGCACGCAGCGATGATGCGCGCGCTCGGCGACATCCCCGCCGAGCGGTTGGCCTCGCTCGAGACGCTGTACTTCAATGCCGCACCGATGCCGCACGCGCTCAAGCTCTGGCTCCACGAGTTGCTGCCGCACGTCGGACTGCACGAGCTGTACGGCTCGACGGAAGCAGGCATCGTTTCGAACTGCCGGCCACCGGACGTGCTGCGCAAGGTCGGGTCGGTCGGTCCGCCGTGGCTGATGACGGAGGTGCGACTCGTCGACGATTCGGGCGCGATCATCGAGGGGCCGGGGATCGGCGAGCTCTACAGCCGTTCCCCGTACCTGATGAACGGATACCTGAAGGACGAGGAAGCGACGCTCGCGTGCACCACCGAGGACGGATTCCTGACGAGCGGCGACGTCGCGCGCATAGATGAAGAGGGGTTCATCTACATCGTCGACCGCGTCAAGGACATGATCATCAGCGGCGGCACGAACATCTACCCGCGCGAGATCGAAGATGTGCTGCTCTCCCATCCCGCGATCCGTGACGCGGCGGTCGTCGGGTTCCCGGACGAGACCTACGGCGAGCAGGTCGTCGCGTTCGTCGTCGGCAGGACGGATCCCACTTCGCTCGACGAACATTGCCGAGCCTTCCTCGCGCGCTTCAAAGTTCCGCGCCGTTACGAGGTCGTCGAGTCGCTCCCGCGGAACGCCGCGGGGAAGATCCTGAAGCGCGAGCTGCGCGCGCGCTCTTCGTAACCGCGGTCTCGGCAGCAGTCCCCGTCGTCGAGCCGTTCCCGGCCGGTGGCGCGCTCGCAACGATGGGTGCCTCCAGCGGCGATAGCGGCGGAACGACGGCCATCGGCAGCTCATCATGGGTGGATCCCAGCTCCTGGGGCTTGATCGTGCGCAGCAGCGGCGCGCAGGCGGTCATGCCGATCGCTTCGATGGCGAAGACCGTCGCATAGCCGCCGGGCACGTTGTGGAACGCGTGCCGGAACAAGACGACGAGCGCGCCGCCGCCCGCATTCGCGCTTCCGTCGGCGAACGCGCGCGCGACGGTCCATGAGCCCATGAACAATGCGGTGCGGCGCCGGTCGGTCATCCCCATCATCAACGCAAGCGTGGACACCGTGAAGA
>JBHELL010000219.1:0-5630 GCA_046263075.1 Actinomycetota bacterium
GTCCAGGACCCGGCCACGCCGGAGCCGTACGGCCCGGTGGACGTGGACACACTCGCGAAGGCGGACGTGCTCGCCGAGCTGGTCGTGCTCGCAGATGTGGTGGTGCTGGCGGATGCGGTCTGGGTCGAGCCGGCCGCCGTCACCGCGGCCGCGGCTGCGCCCACCGTGAAGATCTGCCGACGGTTGGGTTTCATTTGCCTCACGGAAGAACCTTGGGCCCCTAGGTCGTGTACTCGCAAGTCCGAATCTCACTGTCCGCAGTCGGACAGCGCCGGAGCTGATGCAGATTCTCCGGTCTCTCTGCACAGAACTGCAAAACCTGTAACGCTTTGCAGTTCGCCACCGATGAATCGACTGTTGGACCTAACGGGCCGGCGCGACCCGGGAGGGGTGTCGCGCCGCCCGTTCGTCCTTCACCAGGTCCTCGATCAGCGGCCCGGCGATCGCCATCAGTTCTTCGGGCGGTACGTTCGTCACCGGAATCACCGGCCGCGAGTTCCCGAACCTGACCGGCAACTCCGCGACCAACAACGCCGTCGGCGGCCTCGCGGCCTTCGCGATCGCCGCGGTGCTGCTCACCCTCGCCCACGTGTCCGCCCATCCACGAGCTGCCCTGCTCGCCGGAGCTGTGGGCGCCGTCCTGATGACCGTCTTCCACGCCCGCCGCGGCGCCTACTGGATGAGTCGCCGCTTCGGCAGACCACTTCCGAATGTCTGACGGTTAAGGTCAGGAGCATGAGTGGTGAGGCGTTGCTGGTCTTCGACGACGGGTTGACGGCGTACGACTTCGGCCGTGGGCACCCGATGAGTCCGATCCGGGTGGAGCTGACGATCAAGCTCGCCCGGGAGTTCGGGGTCCTCGACCAGCTCAAGATCGTGCCGGCGCCGACCGCCGACGACGCGCTGCTGGAGACCGTGCACACGGCCGAGTACGTCGCTGCGGTGAAGCGCGCGGGGGAGTACCCCGACGACGCCGACCCGGTCCACGGTCTCGGTACGTCGGACACGTACTGCTTCCCGCGCATGCACGAGGTCTCCGCCCAGATCGCCGGCGCCTCCGTCGAGGCGGCCCGGGCGGTCTGGGAGGGCGACGTACTGCATGCCGCGAACATCGCCGGCGGTCTGCACCACGCGATGCCCAACCAGGCCAGCGGTTTCTGCGTGTACAACGATCCGGCGATCGCGATCCGGTGGCTGCTCGAAAAGGGCGCATCGCGCGTCGCGTATGTCGACGTCGACGTGCACCACGGCGACGGCGTCCAAGCCGCGTTCTTCGACGACCCGCGCGTCCTCACTATCTCGCTGCACGAAAGCGGCAGGTACCTCTTCCCGGGAACCGGGTTCGTCGACGAGCTCGGAACCGGCGATGCCGAGGGCACGAAGGTCAATGTCGCGCTGCCTCCGTTCACGCACGACGACGCGTACCGCGCCGCATTCGAACGGGTCGTGCCGCGGCTCGTCGAGTCCTTCGAGCCGGACGTGCTGGTCACGCAGCTCGGCTGCGACACCCATGCGACGGACCCGCTCGCGCACTTCGCGTTGACGACGACGACGTATCGCTGGCTGGCGTCGATGTTCCACGAGATGGCGCACGCTCATACCGGTGGCCGCTGGCTCGCGACCGGTGGCGGTGGGTATCAGATCTTCGCGGTCGTGCCGCGCGCGTGGACGATCTACTTCGCGGAGCTCCTCCACGCATCGCTACCCGATGAGGTCCCCGCCGGGTGGCTCGCGCGCGCGCGCGAGGAAGGCGCGGACGAGCTGCCGGTGCGCTTCGATGACCCCGCTGTGATCATGCCCGAAGCCCGCCGAGCCGAGGTCACCGCCGAAGCGCAACGCGCAGCCGACGAGACGATGGACCGGATCTTCCCGTACTTCGGGATCTAGCTTTCGGTGCGACCGCCGAGGTGTTTGGCGAGGAACCGCTCTTCCTCGCCGTAGAAGTCGATCCGGTTCTCGGGGTTCTGGAAGCCGTGACCCTCGTCGTCCTTGAGCACGTAGCCGACATCGATGCTGCGCGCGCGCAACGCGTCGACGATCTGATCCGATTCCTTCTGCGTGACACGGACGTCGTTCGCGCCCTGGCCGATGAGGAGCGGCGCTGTGATGCGGTCGATGAAGTTCAGCGGCGAGCGGCGCTCCATGTCCTCTCGCTCGGCGGCTACCTCGGGATTGCCGATGTGCTTGAAGAAGGAACCCGCGAGGATGGGCTTCCAGTACGGCGGGAACGACTCGGTCAAGGTGATCAACGACGACGGCCCGCACAGCGAAACACCGCACGCGAAAACGTCGGGAGTGAACGTCAGACCGACGAGCGTCGCGTAGCCACCGTATGAGCCGCCGATGATCGCGACGCGTGAGGGGTCGGCGATACCGGACGAAACCGCCCACTCGACGGCGTCGATCAAGTCGTCGTGCATCTTCCCCGCCCACTCATGCACCGCCGCCTCTTTGAACTTCTTCCCGTATCCCGTGGAACCGCGATAGTTGACCTGCAACACGGCGTAGCCGCGGTTGGCCAGCAATTGCACTTCCGGGTTGAAGCCCCAGATGTCGCGCGCCCATGGTCCGCCGTGCACGTTGAGCACCAGCGGAAGGTTTCGCGGCTCGACCCCGACCGGAAGTGTGAGGTAGCCGTGGATCGTCAGCCCGTCGCGCGCGCTGAAGGTGATCGGTTGCATCGGCGCGAGATGCTGCGCGTTGAGCCAGGGACGCGACCGCCATAGGAAGGTCGCTTCTGCGGTCTCGCGATCGTAGATGTACGACGCACCGGGATCGACGTCGTCGATGAACGCGACGACGATCTTCGTCTCGTCTGCATCCATGCCGAGGATCTGCGGATCGCCTGCGTGGATGTTCTGCATGTTCTCCCAGTCGCGGCCGAATCGCTCATCGAACGCGTGCAACACGAAGCGGTCGCGTTGATACACGGCCCCGAGTAATGCCTTCGTCTTGTCGCTCACGACGACGGTAACGAGATCGCTCTCGTCGTCTTCGTCGACGAGGGTTTCCGCGCCGGTCGCGAGGTCGATCTTGACGAGCCGCTTGAACTCGGCGCCGCGGGCGGTTCCGACGTATAGCGCGCGCCCGTCGGGCGTGAACGCGTACGGCTCGGCTTCGTCCTCGTTCGAGAAGATCCCCAGCGAGCGGAACTCTTCATCTTCGGTCTCGCGCACGCGCAGATCCCACCCGCCGTCGCCGGTCTGTGCGAGGGCGGCGCGGAGCTTGCCGTCGCCGTCCGTGAGCCAGCCGACGATGTCGCCGGGATTCTCCGCGATCTGCTCGACACCACCAGACTCGATGTCTAGACGGTGTGGCTCGAACAGTTGCGGGTTGCGCTTGTTCATCGCGATGAGGACCTTCGACGGCGTCGCGCGCGGCATGTCCACGATCGACACGCGCACGTTCTCGTACGGCGTCAGAACGGTCGCCTCCGCATCCGGGTTCATCGGGTCGACGGAATACAGCAGGAAGTTCTCGTTGCCGCCGTCATCCTGCACGTACAAGATCCGCTTGCCGTCGCGCGACCACGTGTATCCCAATATCCCGCGTCGATGGTCGTGCGTGACACACGCATCGTCCTCGAGCCCGATCGTGCGCACCCAGACGTTCAACCGGTTGTTCTCAGGTGCGAGGTAGGCCAGTCGTGTTCCGTCCGGCGATATCTGCGCGCCGGCGCGTTCGGGATTATCGAAGAAATGGCGAAGAGGGATCAGCGGCACGGTTGGGTCGGACACGTGAGAGCTCCTTGACGTGGATGATCAGAGGTCGACGGGAGGACGTCGCGGCCCTTCGTCGTGTCGGTGATGCCGGACGACCGATAGGTGTGGTCGGTGCGAGGCCCCCAGGGTGCGCAGCAGCACGAACACGCCGACGACGATGAGCACGGTCGCGAGCACCGGGAAGTTGTGCTTGCTCGCGGAAAGCCGATCGTTGAGCCCCCACAGCGCGAGCCCGAGCCCGCTACCCCAGTACACGATGCCCGCGTCGCCGCCGATCGCCCGTTGGAGCAGGGCCGAGGCTAGAAGGATCGACCCGGCGACGAGAGCCGGGATCCCCTTCGGCAGGTGTGCAGCGATGTGGACGCCGAGCCAGATAAGGAGCAGACCCCAGGTCGCACCCTCGATCTTGCGCTCGAGGACGCGCTTGGTCGTGAGGGTGATCGGCATGGACCCCGAATCGTACCTCCGGCGGGTGCGCGCGGTCGATGGCGGCAAGGAGGGTTAGACCCCAGGGCGTCGAATGCACCTGGGAGGACAAACGTTTCTGAAGGGGGATCCATGCGCAAGCTCATCCAGGCCGGCATCCTCGGCCTCGTGTCGATGTTCGTCGTGACGTCGGCACACGCGGCGACGTTGGCGCCGCTCCAAGTTTTCACGCGCGACGACGTCACGATGTCGACGATCGAAAGCCAGGCCGCTCAACCGGACGAGGTGACCCTCGAGGCCGGCTACATCGCCGAGGACGACAACAACCTGTACTTGACCTGGGAGGTCAAAGACTTCCCGGCGCAGCTTCAAGACAGCGGCGCTCCGGCGCCGTTCTTCTACTACTGGGACTTCCAGCTGCCCGACGCGTCGAACACGACCACTCACCAGGCGGCGTTCGAGCTCACCGCACGTCCGTCCGCGATGGTCTTCGGGCAGGATGTTCCCACGCGTCGCGTCCAGGTCGGCGGCGGTTCCATCGCCTCGAACTGCGGCAACCAGCTCAGCTCGTTGCCTGTCTCCGTCGTCACCCTCACCGGATGCACGACGGTCGCGAACTCGGCCGTGAACGTAACGTGGGACTTCGCCGCGCACACGATCACCGCCCAAGTTCGCCGCACCGATCTTCGCGGCGCCAACGGCCAGATCGTCGCCATCGACGGTGCGAAGTTGACCGACGTCAAGCTCTTCCTGAACATCGCCGCGTGCATCAACACGGGTGCCACGTCCGGCTCCACGTGTGAGTCCGCGACCATGCAAGGCCCGTACACGCTCGGCCCCGCAGGCCGCACGGCGTAACCGGTAGTCAACAACAGGGCCCTCTTCGGAGGGCTCTGTTCGTTTCGGACTGCCGATAGACTGCAGCGATGACCCCAGAGATCCGAGCCTCGCTGCGCGCGCACCTGCTTCGCTCGGGGATGGCGGGCGACACGCGCACGACGAGAGAGAACACAGTCTCGAACGCGCGCAAGCTGGCAGAGGGCGATCCCGACAAGCACCTCGGCATCGGCGCGCGCGGCCGTGATCACGCAGCTGTGATGAAAGCAGTCGCGAAGCTGTGCGGATGCGACCCATCGTGCGACGTTGTCACTGGGGCCGGTGTGATCGACCCCGACCGTACGCTCGACGAGCTGCAGAAGATGGGGGATCGCCTCGAGCGCGCGGCCCGCGCGAAGGAACCGGCCCTGATCGTGACGGGGCACCCGACGGGTCTCCTCGCGATGTACATGGGCATCGCGCGCGCCTTCCGCCGGGCCGGCGTACCCATCTTGACGCCGCTCGACAGCGTCACCTTGTCGCCGCCGCGAGCACACCGTCGCCGCCGGGCCGTGCGATACCACGACGGGGTGGGGACCCTGATGGCCGGCGCGGATCTGATACACACCCACGACGCCTGGCCGATGGAAGCGCTTCTTCAGGAGG
>JBHELL010000220.1:0-4604 GCA_046263075.1 Actinomycetota bacterium
AGCGTCTCGCGCACCTTCGGGAACACGAGCTTCGCGAGCGCGATGAACAGGATGAGGAAGAAGATGATGCCGAAGATGAGATCGCTTCCTTCGGGCAGCACCTTCAAGGATTTCTCGACGACCTGCTCGGCAGGCGTCGGCGAGGCTTGTGCGAACAGCAGAGCCAGCATGGTGGTTCCCCTTTACTTCAAGATGAAGAAGAGCACGAAGCCGAGCAGAGCGAGCGCCTCGGCGAGCGCGAACCCGACGTACATGATCGGCGTGACGAGCCCCTGCGCTTCGGGCTGGCGCGCGATCGACTCGATCGCCTTGCCGAAGATGATGCCGATACCGACGCCCGGTCCGATGGCGGCGAGACCGTAGACCAAACCCTTGCCGATCGGTGCGAAGTTGTTGCCCGTCGTGGTCGCTGCTTGCGCCAGCAGGACCGCCAAGCTCGCTAGGACATGCATCTGTTTCCTCCCTGTTGTTTCTACGGAACCGTTCTCAGTGGTGTGCTTCCTGAGCGCCTGCGATGTAGACGGCGGTCAAGACCGAGATGATGAACGCTTGCATGAACGCGACGAAGAGCTCGAAGCCGGTCATGATCACACCGAACACGCCGGGGATCACGAACCCGATCTTGCCGATGATGTTGCCGGCGAGGAACACCGATGTCGCAGACGCGATCACCGTCAGCAACATGTGCCCGGCGACCATGTTCGCGAAGAGCCGGAGCGCGAGCGTGAGCGGCCGGAAGATGAGTGTCGAGAAGAACTCGATCGGGGTCAGGAAGATGTAGACCCATTTGGGGACGCCCGGCGGGAACAGCATGTTCCGGAAGTAGCCGAAGAAGCCTTGGTTCTTGATGCCGACGGCGTTGTAGATCAACCACGCGAGCGCCGCCAGCGTCGCCGGGATCGCCATGCGGCTCGTGATCGGGAACTGCACCCCGGGCACGATCTCCATCAAGTTCAGGAAGAAGACCCAGAAGAACACGGCGGTGATGTACGGCAGCCAGCTCGGCGTGATCGATCCGAGCACCGGGAACGCGATCTGCTTCTCGACGAACTCGATGCCCGCCTCGCCCACGTTCTGCGCACCGACGGGAACGACCTTCGCGGAGCGGAAGGCGCCGACGAAGAACGCGATCAGAAGGAGCGTGATCCCCACGAGAACGAGCATCGGGTATGTGACGCTGATCGATCCGATCTTGAACAGCGGGTCGTAGTTGAACAAGTGGCCCGCGTCTGGGGCTTCGAATGCCTTGCCTGCTGCGAGGAGGTAGCTCACAACTGCTCCTTGGGTCCGAACGTGAGGGCCAGCCAGGGAGTGCGCTTGAACGTTCGCGCCTCGAGCACGAGCGCGCCGAAGATCGCGACGCCGAACGTGCAGGCGAAGATCGTCGTGTCGATGAAGGGGCGATCGGTGATGACGACGAGCAGCGAGACGACCGCCGTCATCCGGAAGGTGAAGCTCGGAAACGCGATCATCGGCGCACCGAAGCGCCAGCGCTTACCGGCCAGTGTGCTGATGGCGGCAGCCGCGAGCGCGTTCGCGACGACGAGCCCGATCGCGATGCTCGTCGAGATCGCACCGCGCGCGCCGGCGATGGCAGCACCGGCGCCGGCGGCCGGAACGAGCGAAAGCGTCAGCCAACGAACGGCGTCGCGCGTGACGAGAAGCTCGCCGCTCACGCCACCCCTCCGTTCTGCCGCGCTTTCCTCATCTGTTCGCCTCGCCAGATCGCGATGTAGATGCCCATCCCGTGTCCGATGAGAAGGCCGATGGCGAGCAGCCACGGTCCTGTGTGCAACAAGCGGTCAAGGCCGTACCCGATGCCGCCCCAGACCCCGATCGCCGCGAGAAGCTCGGCCATCAGGTTCCAGGTTGCGTCCGCGGCTCGACGGGACTCGGCGCGCAAACGGTCAACGGCGCGCGGCATCCTACTCGTCTCTCCCCTCGCGTGGCAAAAGCGTGTCCGCCCTTATTTCCGCAGGTCACAGGCCGTTTGGACCGCAGCTTGTGAAAGTTTTCCCAAACGGATATTACACGGTTGGGCCGGACTCTCCAACCCGAGGGAACTCGACGATGGTCGCATGTGCGTCGGCAACGACCGACTGCTCGGCGAGCCGCGTGCGCCCCATCGCGCGCGGCAGCAACACGACGGTCGCGAGCCACACCGTTCCCACCGCGCCGGACACGTATCGCCAGAGCGGCCCGCGGCCGAGCGCAAGCACCAACGTCGCCGTCGCAAGCAGGGCACTCCACAGGTACATGACGAGGACGGCTCGACGGTAACTCGGCGCCATCTCGAGAACCCAGTGGTGGATGTGCTCCTTGTCGGGATGGAAGACCGGACGTCCGCCGCGGACGCGGCGCAAGACCGCCCACGCCGCGTCGGCGATGGGGATCGCGAGGACGAGCACCGGGATCAGCACCGGAACGAAGAATCCCGCGACGTCGACGAACTTCGGTTCGGTGGTTCGGCCGAAGCCGCTGATCGTCGCGCTCGCCAGGATGATGCCGAGCAGCATCGAGCCGGTATCGCCCATGAAGATCCTCGCAGGATGGAAGTTGTGCCTGATGAATCCGAGGCCCGCGCCGGTGACGATCGCCGTCAGCAACGCAGCCGTCGTCGGAAGATCGCTCGTGCTGTACGCGTAGATGAAGAAGGCGGCGGCGCAGATCGTCGTGAGACCGACGGCGAGCCCGTCGAGCCCGTCGATCATGTTGATCCCGTTGATGACGCCGATCGTCCACAGAACCGTGACGATCGCCGAGAGATCGCTCGATAACGAGATGACGCCGAGCCCCGGCAGCCAGAAGTAGAAGATCTGCACGCCGCCGAGAACGAGCACTCCGCCTGCGAGCAATTGTCCGGCGAGCTTCGTCGACGCGCGCAGGTCGCGGCGGTCGTCGATCACCCCGACGATGACGACGATAGTCGCCGCGGCGAGCACGGCGATCGGCTCCGAGGACGAGCGGAAGAGCTCGTGGAACTTCGGCAGGAACCGCGCGACACCCATCGAGGCGAGCAACCCACCGTAGATCGCCAGCCCTCCCCACTCCGGAGTCGGCTCCAGATGAACCTTCCAGTCGCTCGGGATCGCAACGGCGCCTCCGCGCACGGCGAACCGCCGCACCGCCGGTGTCAGGA
This sequence comes from Actinomycetota bacterium, assembly GCA_046263075.1. Classification (GTDB taxonomy): domain Bacteria; phylum Actinomycetota; class AC-67; order AC-67; family AC-67; genus JBHELL01. The sequence continues at coordinate 3,140 of JBHELL010000220.1, forward strand.
GATAGGTCACCGCAGCGGCGACCAGGGCGACGAGCGCGTACGACTTCACCCGGTCAGTCCTTGATCAGGATCCCGGGAGCGGGGAACGCCGCGCAGAACTCCTTGATCTCGGCGGCGGTGCGCTCGATGAGCGAGTCGTCTTCCGGCGCCGTCACGACCCGATCGATCCAGCCGGCGATCTCGGCCATGTGCTCCGCGCGCATGCCCCGGCTCGTCACCGCCGGCGTTCCGATGCGTATCCCCGACGGACGGAACGGAGGGTTCGGGTCGAACGGCACGGCGTTGAAGTTCAGCTCGATGCCCGCGCGATCGAGCGCCTTTGCGGCGGGCTTGCCTCCGATGCGTTTGTTCGTGAGGTCGGCCAGGATCAGATGGTTCTCCGTTCCGCCGGAGACGAGATCGAAGCCTTTGTCGATCAGCGCCTCTGCCAGCGCTTTCGCGTTCGCGACGATCTTGCGCGCGTATGTCTTGAACTCCGGCTGTGCCGCTTCGTGGAGCGCGACCGCTATGGCAGCCGTGGTGTGGTTGTGGGGCCCGCCCTGCAGGCCGGGGAACACTGCGCGGTCGAGCTCCTTAGCGTGCCGCTCCTGCGAGACGAACATCGCGCCACGTGGGCCGCGCAAAGACTTGTGCGTCGTCGTTGTGACCACGTCCGCGATACCGACGGGCGAAGGATGAACGCCGCCTGCGACGAGCCCCGCGATGTGCGCGATGTCGGCCGCCAAGATGGCGTCGGTATCGCGCGCGATCTCACCGAACGCTTCGAAGTCGATGGTCGTCGGGATCGCGGTCCCTCCGCACCAGATGAGCTTCGGATGCTCTCGCTTCGCGAGATCGCGCACCTGGTCGTAATCGATCCTGCCGGTCTCCTTGCTCACCTCGTACTGCACAGAATGGAACCATCGTCCGGTGATCGAGACGCCGTGGCCGTGGCTGAGGTGACCGCCGCTCGGCAAGGAGATCGCCATCACCGTGTCGCCGGGCTTGAGGAAGGCGAGATACACCGCGAGGTTGCACGGCGAGCCGGAGTACGGCTGCACGTTGGCGTGCTCGGCGCCAAACAGCGCCTTTGCGCGATCGATCGCGAGCTGCTCGATCTGATCCACGAACTGCTGTCCTTCGTAGTAACGCTTCTCGGGATACCCCTCGGAGTACTTGTTCGTCAGCAAGCTGCCCGTCGCCTCGAGCACCGCTTGCGAGACGTAGTTCTCGCTCGGGATCAGACGGATCTTGTCCCGCTCGCGGCGCTCTTCCGCGTCGATCAGGTCCGCGATCTTCGGATCGACCGCGCGCAACGCATCTCTCATCCCCCGTACTCCTTCTTCAAACGATCCTCCAGCGCGCGGATGTTGTCGAGCCGTGCCGCGTGCCGGCCGCCGTCGAAAGCCGTCGCCATCCAGATCTCCAAGATCTTGAGCGCGACCGGCTCGCCGCACGCGCGCTGACCGACGCACAGGACGTTCGC
>JBHELL010000221.1:0-6496 GCA_046263075.1 Actinomycetota bacterium
ATCTGGTACAGCGCCGCTGTGTCGGGGTTCATCTATCCGATCTTCGGGCACTGGGTCTGGGGACCGGGTGGGTGGCTCGGCAATATGACACCGAAGTTCCTCAACACGTTCACGCACGGAGCGTTGTTCCGTGACTTCGCCGGATCGACGGTTGTGCATACGGTCGGCGGGTTCATCGCGCTCGCAGGCGCTATCGTGCTCGGCCCCCGGCTCGGCCGGAGGTTCAAGCGCGACGGCGGGGGGCCGCTGCCTCCGCACGACCTGACGATCGGCGCGATCGGCGCGGTGATCCTCTGGTTCGGCTGGTACGGGTTCAACCCCGGCTCGACGCTATCCGCGCTGGACTTCGCCGGCATCGGTCGGGTCGCGACGAACACGACGCTTGCCGCATCCTCGGCCGGTCTCGTCGCGATGGTCTGGGTCTACCCGCGTTCGAAGAAGTGGGATCTCGGGATGTCGTGCAACGGGTTGCTCGGCGGGCTCGTCGCGATCACCGCTCCGTGCTACTGGGTATCGCCGTTCGGAGCCGTCATGATCGGTGCCGTCGCGGGGGTTGTGGTTCCGCTCGGCGTCGATCTGCTCGAGCGCGTTCGGATCGACGATCCGATCGGCGCGTGGCCCGTGCACGGGCTCGCCGGGATATGGGGGACGCTCAGCCTCGGCCTTTTCGCGACCGGCGCGTACGGGATACCCACCCCCGACGGCGTCGATCGCGCGAGCGTGGTGAAAGGTCTGTTCTACGGCGGCGGCTTGGATCAGCTGAAGGCGCAATTCATCGGCAGCTTCGTGGCGGTCGTCGTCGTCACAGCCGTCGCGTTGATCGTCATGTACGCGGTCAAGGCAACGGTGGGGCTCCGCGTCGAGAAGGACGGCGAACTCGAAGGGATCGACCTGTTCGAGCACGGGACGCCCGCGTACCACGTCGAGTTCGGTCAAGGGATGACGTACACGACGCTGATGGGTGCGGGCGCGCCGGCGCCTGCATCGGCGCCCCCGACGGTGACGTTGCCGGTCGAGGTTGAGCGGACGTGAGCATGATGATCGCTACCGGGACACGACGGCTCGAGGAGGAATGATGGTCTATCTCGTCACAGCGGTCATCAAGCCGTTCAAGCTCGAAGAGGTGAAAGACGCGCTACGCGGTGCCGGATTCCTCGGGATGACCGCGAGCGAGGTGCAGGGCTACGGGCGCCAGGGAGGCAAGTCGGAGACGTTCCGAGGCGGCGAGTACACGATCAGCTTCGTGCCGAAGGTGAAGCTCGAGGTGCTCGTCGACGACGCCGACGTCGACAAAGTCATCGACATCATCTCGGTGACGGCGAAGACGGGGAAGATCGGCGACGGCAAGATCTGGGCAACGGAAGTCGGGCGCGTCATGCGCGTCCGCACAGGCGAGATGGGAGCGGATGCTCTCTGAGCCTGGAGGCAGTGAGCGAGACGGCGCTTCAGGGTGAGGTGAGCGCCGTCTCGCTTCGTCACCTCCGCGATGAGCTCCTCGCACGTCGCGCGTTGCGCGGGCGCCGGTTCTGCGACACGTATACCGATGCGGTCGATGCGTGGCTCGCCGGCGTCTTCGCAGCGGCGTTGGAGCGCGCCGCCCGCGACCGCGCGACGAAGATCGCGTTGCTCGCGACGGGCGGATACGGACGCCGCGAGCTGTGTCCCGGAAGCGATCTGGATCTGCTCCTGGTCCACGAGGGCGCGCGCAACATCGCAGTGCTTGCCGATGCCATCTGGTATCCGGTTTGGGACCAGGGCCTGAACCTCGATCACAGCGTGCGGACCCCTCGTGAAACGATGCGCATTACCGACACCGACACGAAGTCGGCGCTGACCTTGCTCGGCGCACGCGTGGTCGCCGGCGACGAGCGCTTCGGCCGCGACGTTGTCGGCGCCGCGCGCGCGCGCTGGTCGTCGAACGCGCGCCGTTCGCTCGACCGGTTGCGTGAGACGATCGAGGAGCGAACGGAACGGCACGGCGAGCTCGCATTCCTGCTCGAGCCGGACGTGAAGCTCGCGCGAGGCGGCCTTCGGGACCACGAGGCGCTCGGGGCCGCTGCGCTCGCCGAGCCCTCCGTCCGCATCGATGTCGAGGAACCGAAGACCGACGACGCGCGCGAGCAGCTCCTCGCCGTGCGCGTCGCTTTGCATGCGACGACGGGGCGCAAGAGCGACCGTCTTCAGCTCGAGGATCAAGACGCGGTTGCGCGGCGGCTCGGCATGTCCGACGCAGACGAGCTGCTTCCGCTGCTCGCGGCGGCAGGGCGGCGCATCGCATGGACCTCGGATCAGGTCTGGGCGCGGATCGATGGCAAGCTCGGGCGCCGGCGGCATAGCAAACCACGAACGGTCGCCGCCGGCGTCGCCCTTCACGATGAGCACCTCACGCTCGACGGGTCCGTCGATGCGGCGAAGGCTCCTGTGCTCGCCCTGCATGCGGCGGCGATCTCGGCACGGTCGGGCATCCCGCTGTCTCCCGAAGCGCTTGCGACGCTCGAGGAGTCGGCTGCGGCTCCGCCCGAGCCCTGGCCGCGCGAGACGCTGGACGCGTTGCTCGATCTGCTCGCCTGCGGACACGCGGCGGTACCCCTGTTCGAGACGCTCGATCATCTCGGGGTGCTTCCGCGCTATGTCCGCGAATGGCATTCGGTGCGCAGCAAACCGCAACGCAACGCGTACCACCGTTACACCGTTGACCGGCACCTGTTCGAGACGGCGGCGGAAGCTGCGGCCTCGACGCGGCTCGTCCATCGCCCGGATCTACTGCTCGTGGCGGCATGGCTACACGACATCGGCAAAGGCTTACCCGGTGATCACACCGACAACGGTGTGCGCCTGATCGAGGACATCGCGCGCCGCATGGGCTTCGATGAAGAGGACGCGTCGACGCTTCGACGGCTCGTTCGCGACCATCTGCTGTTGCCGGAAACCGCGACGCGACGCGACCTCGGCGACCCGGCGACGATCGAGCGAGTCGCGCAGCGAGTGGGGACCATAGATCAGCTCGAGCTGCTCGCCGCGCTCACGCGCGCGGATTCCATCGCGACCGGGCCGACGAGCTGGGGCGCGTGGAAGCAGTCGCTCGTCGAGGAGCTCGTCGTGAAGACGCGGGCGCACCTCAAGGGGGAACGCGCGCCGTCGCGCGGTCCCGAGCCGACGCCCGACCAGCGCGCGCTGATGGAAGGCGGAACGCTGAAGCTCGTCGTGGACGGCACGCGGCTCACCGTCGCCGCTCCGGACCGGCGGGGGTTGTTGTCGGTCATCGCGGCCGTTCTCGCCGCCAACGGGTTGTCGGTTCGCGCGGCAACCGGTGTGAGCGCCGGGTCGATGGCGGTCGAGGAGTACGACATCGACCTTCAGGGCAGGGACCGGCTCGACTGGAGCCGCATCGAAGGAGATATCGCGAAGGCGCTCGACGACCCGCGGTGGCTCGAGGAGCGCGTTCGCGCACGCGCCCGATCGATGGAGATGCCGGTCAGGAAGGGGCACGTCGAGCCGCCTTCCCCGCGTGTGATCTTCGACAACGATTCGACGCCGCGCGCGACGATCGTCGAGGTGCGCGCGCCGGACGGCGTCGGTGTGCTTTCCAGGATCGCGCGCGCGATCACGTCGTCCGGTAGCGACATCGCGGTGGTGCGCGCGCTCACGCTCGGCAAGGAAGTCGTGGACACGTTCTACGTCACCCAAGACGGGTCGAAGATGACTCGCGTGGCGCAGCTCGAGCGCCTCGAGCATGCGATCCTTTCGGAGCTGCAAGCCGAGTCATGACCGCGGACGAGGCTCTGCAGCGCCGGATGCGTCCGATGCCGTCAGCGTCGGACCGCTGTGGGTATCGCCGAACGAGATGTGTGAAGTGCGTATCTACGGCCGGCGCGTACCTGATCGCCGCGCCCGGGCGCGGACATAGGCTCGACGTGGTCGGTCTCGGTCACGCGCGCTGAGCGCGTTTCCCTGTACGCGGTCCCCGCGCCTTGCGCGTCTCTCCTTTGCGCCCGTCCCGCTTGCGGACGCTCTCCTTGCGCGCGTCCCGCCGCTCCGTCGTCGTCTCCTCGCTCTCCAGACCGACGGCGAGCTTCAGCTCCCGGATCTCTTGGTTCATCGTGTCGTCTTCGAACTCGCGCGCGCACAGCTCCATGAGATCGGAAAGCCCGTCGGCAAGCGCGTTCAGCTTGTGTTGCGTCGCTTGATCGTTCCGGACCTGCGAGTTCTGCAGCAACGCGACCATGAGGAACGTGATGATCGTCGTCGCGGTGTTGATGATGAGCTGCCACGTGTCGAACTTCAACAGGAGGAATCCGGGTGCCCAGACGACGATCAGCAGAATGCAGAACGCGAAGAACCACGCCCTGCTCACGGCGCGTGCCGTCAGCCCGGCGAACCGATCGAAGAAACCGATCCGGCCGGAGACGTCGCTCGGCATCAGGATCGCGGTTTGCGGCGTCTTCATCGTGAGGAAGAAAGTGCCCAGGGAGACCGACCCGCAAACGTTGTTGTCAGTTGGGCCGCGAGGTGACACCCTTTGTCCATGGGGAGTCCCGGCACGGCCGGCCGTCCGCTCGTTCTCGTCGTAGACGACGACGAGCCGATCCGCCATCTGGTTGGCGTTGTCCTGCGTGAGTTCGCGACCGTGCATCAAGCGGCGTCTGCGTCCGAAGCGATGGCGCGCGTGCAGGAGGCTGATCACGCGCTCGTGATCCTCTACGCCCGGCTGCCCGACGGCGCAGGCGTGGACATCGCGCGCGCGTTGCGCGCCCGGCCGCAGACGCGCGCGACGCCGATCGTGCTCGTGACGGGGGATCAGATCCCGACGGACGCGGCGCCGGGCGACATCGACGGATACTTGCGCAAGCCGTTCGACATCGAGGAGCTGCGCCGGTGTGTGCGCGGGTTCTTAGGCCTTTGACCCCTCCTCGATCACGCTGAGCACACCGACGGAGCGCAGCGGCTCGGCGATCTTCTCGGCATCGCCGACCATCGCGATCGCCAGTGCATCCGGATGCAGATGCGCGCGCGCGGCCGCATCGATGTCGGAAACCGTCAGCCGTTGCAGCTCGGGACCGTAGGTGTCGAAGTAGTCGTCGGACAATCCGAACTCCACGAGCTCGACGATGCCGCTCGCGATCGCTTCCGGCGTCTCGAAACGAAGCGCAAAGATGCCGGCCATGTAGTTGCGCGCGAAGTCGACCTCGTCTTGGGTGACTCCGCTGTCGAGGGTCCCGCGCAACGTTTCGAGCGTGTCTGCGATCGCCGGTGCGGTCACAGACGTCTCGACCGGCGCGAAGCAGAAGTAGGGCCCTGCGATCCGTCCGGCGACCATCGCGGAGCGCGCGCCGTACGTGTAGCCCTTCTCCTCGCGGAGCTTCTGATTGAGCCGCGAGCTGAACGAGCCGCCGAAGATCGTGTCGAAGACGTCGAGCGCGCGCTCGTCGGCATGCCCGCGCTCGATACCCCCATGCCCGACGATGAAGTTCGTCTGAACCGATCCCGGCCGGTCGACGATCGTTACGGTCGTCTCGCGGATCGCCGTCGTCGCTCTCGGTGCCGCGCGCGACGGCTCCTCACCCCGCCATGCGCCGAAGTACTGCTCAGCGAGCTTCAGCACCGGCAAACCGCTGAGATCGCCTGCGATGACGAGGGTTGCCGAGCCGGGAGTGACGAACGTCTGGTGGTATCCGGCTATGTGCGCGCGCGTGAGCGCGGCGACCGACTCCGCCGAGCCGCCGACCCTGCGGTGGAACGGCGAGTCCTGCGCGTACGCAGCCTCGTAGAACGCGCGCGCAGCACGCTGGAACGGTTGCATGTCTGCTTGCCGGATCTGGTTGAGCCGCTCCGCCTTGAGCCGCTCGATCTCGGCGTCGGGGAATTCAGGGTGAAGCGCCGCCTCGGCGATGAGCTCCAGCGCTTCGGCGAAGCGAGACACCGAGACGCCGGCGCCGACCGTCACCGTCTCCCACGACGGGTCCGCCGACACGTCGGCACCGATCGACTCGGCTGCTTCCGCGAACGCGATGCCGGGGAAGCGTTTGCTGCCTTCGGTCATCGCGCGCGCGCTGAGCGTTGCCACGCCGGCGATATCGGCCGGCTCGTTGAACGCGCCCGCTTCGAGCACGAGACGCATCGAAACGAGGGGCCTGCCCGGAACGTCGCACGTGATCACCGTCAGCCCGTTGTCGAGCCGCGCGCGCTCGAACGCCGGGAAGCGGAACGCACGCGGGGCAGATGGAGTGGGCTTCGTCGAGACCAGCTCGGCGGTCATCGTGATCCCTCCGGAACGTAGACGAGCGTCACACGGTTATCGGGACGGAACACTTCGCGCGCAGCGTCGGAGACCTGCGCCGGCGTCACTGCTAGCATCGCCGGCAACCGCTCGTTCGCTCTGCCGGGATCCCCGAACACCGTCGCGTGCTCAGACAGCGTGTTGGCGCGCGACAGCGCGCGCACGAAAGTGCTCTCGATCGTCGCGCGCTCCATGTACGCGCGCGCGCGCTCGAGCTCG
>JBHELL010000222.1:0-4345 GCA_046263075.1 Actinomycetota bacterium
GTCTGCGTCCCGTCGCGGTCACCGCTCGACGCGAAGGCAGCGCCGCCCCAGACACCGAGCACGATCACCGAGGCCATCGCCGCGACGATCAGGCGTCCTTTGCGGTTCCGGAAGCTCGCTTCCGGCGCGCCCGTCCGCCGCTGGTAACGCCGGTACATGACCGGCAACAGCAGCGCCAGCGTAAAGACCGAGATCAATCCCTGACGGCCCATCGATGCTCCTTCTCCGCGCTCGTCCCACGGCCGACTCGGCCTTGGAGGACGATACGGGAGCCCAGATCCACATCGGTTGCTTTCCTGTTACGACTTTGTAAAGAAACGCGCCGGCCCTGGTGAGCGGTCAGGCCAAGGGGGGCCCCGGGAGGCTCGGCGAGCCGGTCTTTCGGCGTCCTTTGCTCTCGCCGCTCACCGACGCGCGTAGTTGGGTTTTCCGCACCCGTCAGACCGCGATCGTGAACCGATCCAGCGTCGAGCCCTCCGCCCGGATCGCGCGCACCTCGAGCCGGTCACCACGTGCCGTCACCAGCAAGAAATGATGCTCGGCGGAACAGCGCTTCAGACCCTCGGCCGCGCGCAGGCATGGATAGACGTTGGCCCCGCCGCCGCCTGTGACGACGTAATCGATCCCGTGCTCGACGAGATGCTCGTAATCGTGGTTGTGCCCGGAGAGCACGAGGGTGACGTGGTATCGCTCGAAGAGCGGGACCCAGTACGCGCGAACGCCAGCGTTCGGCGCGTGCAACCCGGCGGTGAACGGCGGGTGGTGGAAGTACACGATCTTCGCGCGCGCGGTCGAAGACGAGAGCGCCGTTCGCAGCCATGCCCGTTGTTCCGCGCCCGATGCGTCGTTCGAGTCGAGTGCGAAGAGATCGATGCCGCCGAGCGACCATCGGTAATGATGCGCCGCCCCGAGAGACGAACCCGTCGAGCTGCTCCCCGCGTCGTGGTTGCCCCACGACGCGCGCCACTGCACGCCGAGGTCGATGAGGCAGCGCTCCGGTTCGAAGAAGTTCGTTCCGGTTGCGCCGCCATCCGGGTTGTAGAAGTTGTCGCCGGTCGTCACGACGACGTGGAACGGCGATCGCTGATGAACGGTGCACATGCGATCGGCGATGGAAGCCTGCGCGCTCGTTCCCGCACCCCAGTCGCCCATGACGACGAACGTCGCGTCGAGCCCTGCGCTCTCGGCCGTAGGCGTGGCCGACGGTGTCCGCGTCGCGCGCGGCGGGGTCGTCGAGCACGCGGCGAGCGCTACGATAGCTACAAACAGAACACGCGCGCGCCTCACGTCACATCATTATGCTCGCGCGAGCGTTCAGCCGGGTTTACCCGAGCCACTCCGCGAGCTTCTCCGCAACGACTTCGCCGCGGTCTTCTTGCAGGAAATGTCCTGCGCCTTCGATCGTCGCATGCGGCTGGCCCGCCGCGCCGGGCACGATCTTCTGCATCATCACGTCGGCGCCGCGTGTGATCGGATCCGAATCCGAAAACAACGTGAGGAACGGCTTCTCCCAGGTGCTCAGCGCTGCCCATGCAGCCCTGTTCGCTCCCGCGGCGGGATCGTCGGGGCGCGTCGGGACGAGCCGCGGGAAGGCGCGCGCGCCCGCTTTGAGACTCTCGGCCGGGAACGGCGCGTCGTACGCGGCTTTGGTCTCGGGGGCTAGCGTGGTCACACAGCCGCTCGCGACGAGAGACCCGATCTTCAGCTCGGGCACCTCGAGGACATGCTTCTTGAACATGTGCCATACCTCGGGCATGTCGGCATCGCCGGTCGGCAGGCCGCCGTTGCCGATCGCGACGCGCGCGAACCGGTCGCCGTTCTCCGCGGCGAGCCGCAACCCGATCAGCGACCCCCAGTCCTGCCCGAAAAGCGTGATCTCCTTCAAGCCAACCGCCTCGATGAAGCCGTGGATCCACGCGACGTGCCGCGCGAACGTGTAGTCCTCGACGCGCGAGGGCTTATCGCTCCGACCGAACCCGACGAGGTCCGGCGCGACGCATCGATGTCCCGTACCGACGAGAACCGGGATCATCTTTCGATAGAGGTAGCTCCACGACGGCTCGCCGTGAAGCAACAAGATCGTCGAGCCCGTGCCTTCGTCGACGTAATGGATCCGAACGCCGTCGACGTCGACGTAATGCGGCTCGAACGGGTAGCCGGGCAAACCGGCGAATCGATCGTCGGGCGTGCGAAGGATCTCCATCTAGATGATGTACGTGCCGGACGTGACGTTCGTCAACGTCGTGCGGCCGGGGAATACGAGCGTCACCGGACCGTTCGTCGTCAGGTTCACCGTGATGGGGTCCCACCACGACAGGTGCGCGCGCGCGACCCAGATGCGCGCGGACGCGACGTCCGTCGTCGTGATGTCGAGCGTGTTCGCCGGCACCTGCGTCGTCGCCCTCCAGTCGACGCCCTTCTCGACGTACGCGCCCCGGAGCGGAGCAGGAAGAACACCGGCGGAAAGGGTCGTGTACGGCACCGGCCTGCCGGTAGCCGTGCCTTCTGAACGCGCGTCGATCAACCCGCTGCGCGCGTTCGTCGCTACGAGGATCTGGTCAACCCAGTAGGCGTGGTCGTGGACGAGCCCGAGAGATGCGTTATCCATCTCGGGCATCGCGCGATACACGACCTCTTCCGGGTTCTCGTCGACGGTGTTGCTGCCGAGGAACTCGCGCCCTTCCGACCACTCGTCGACCGTCGAGGCCAAGAAGTGGTCGTACCCTGCATAGAACCGTTGCGTGTAGCGGTAACCCAGGTCGTCGAGCCGTTTGTCGTACTGCAGCGTTCCCGGCGCCGGAACAAGCTCGTCGTTCGTGCCCTCCCATTCGAGGAGCGGCACGTTACGGATGTTTTCGGCGATGTGCGTCGTGTTCTGCTTGTCTTCGGAGAGTCCGCCGCTCGGCGAACCTTGGATCGCTTCGTCGGCCGGCGGAACGACCGCGAAACCGCGCGCGAACAGGTCCGGATACTGGGCGGCGAACTTCAGCGTGCCGTAACCGCCCATCGAGTAGCCGCCGACCGTCATGTGATCGAACGCGATCCGGTACGAGTGCAACACGTCGGCGAGCGCTTCGAACGTGTCGAGCTCTGCTTCGTCGTGGTACCACCCGTCCGGTCCGCGTCCGGCCGGCGTGAGGATGAACGAGTTCCGTTGGTCGCCGAGCTGACGGAACAGGTTCGGCGTGTAGACCGCGTACTGGTTGTACGAGCTCGACAGCGAGTGCATCTGCAACATCAGCTGCGCCGGTTCGCGCGCGTCGTAGCCGGACGGGATGTACAGCCCGTACGGCTCAACCATGCCGACGAACATCGGACGCGTCGCCTGCGCGCCTTCGCTCCGGCCGTCGGCCGCCGAAACCGTCACATGCGACGAGTACAGGCGGTCGATGAACCCGTGCCGCGGAACGTCCAGCTGGGTCGTGCCGCTCGACAGCGTGCTCAGATCTATGTCGGCGTGGAACCGGCTGATGTCGCGCGCAGCCAACGCCTTCGCTTGGCCGTGATCGCGATAGTGGCCGAACCCGACGGCGCGTTCGCCACCTTCTTGGTCGAGGTGCGGGTCCTTGTCGGCAAGCTCGAGGGCGCCGTACGGCTCGTCGCCGCGCGATTCGTACCGGAAGCCGGCATTGAAGACTGGCGGCGGGTTGGTGCCGTGCGCACCGCCGGGCAGGTCCGCGGTCGGCTGGTCCTGGATCGCCTTAAACGCGTGGTTCGCCGAGTCCCACAACCCCACGACGAGGTAGTGACGGATCGTGGTTGCACCGTTCGGGATCGGCGCGATCACGTCGATCTGGTTGCGGTAGGTATCTTCCGTAACGTCAAGCGATGTCGGACCCACCTCGGCGCCGGTCCCCCACGTCGCGACGACGTCGTCGACGTGCGCGCCGAGCGTTCCGATCCCGTACCCCCAATCGTTCGGGCCGGTGGCCGTCGTATACGAACGACCGATCGCGATCGCCGCCGCGTCGGGCTTAAGCATCGTGTTCAGCGTGATGCGGTATTCGATGTGTGTGGCGTCGTAGATGCGCGCGCGGAACTCGAGGAGGTCCGCAGCGTCGAAGCCATACGACGACGCGTCCGTGGGATAGACGACATCGCCCGTCGTCGAGCCAAACAACGTCGCCGTCGACGCCGGCACGGTGTCGGGCTGATCGGCGGGGACGTTGCTCGTGTTGGCGCCGTAGTCGTCGTAGATGTAGTCCTCGTAGATCGTCTCGCCCTGGGAGACGTGCGTACGGCCGGCGACACCGTCGGTGGTGCCTATCCATCCCGTGGGAAGTGGGGCTTGTCGCCGGATTGGCGCGGGCGACGAGATCAGCGCAGCCGCACCGGGCTTCACGAA
>JBHELL010000223.1:0-19052 GCA_046263075.1 Actinomycetota bacterium
ACCGTGAACTTGGCGTGCATGTAGTCGTGCACCGAACCGGGCGCGTACGGCGTCGAACGTTTGCCGCCGAACGGCGCGTGCGCGACCACGCCGTCGAACGCCGGGATCTTCCACGCCGCATGCTGATCCGCCGTCCATTGCCTCCGCACGTCGTCCATCTGCGTCTGATCGAACGCGCCCGCGAGGTCGATCCGCCCTCCGGCGGCGATCTCGGCGATCGTTCCGAGGATCGGCCCCGACGTGATGACCGGGGAGACCACGCGAACGCGATGCTCCGCGCGCGCGATCGCTTGCGCGATGCGATGCGAGATGCGCATGCCTCGGCCGGGCGAGAACCACGCGCGCGCAGCGCCCGGGGGCGGCGTGAACTTTCCAGAGCGCGCGACGACCCTGCCCGTCCAGAGATCATCGAAGTCGCGGCGGTAGGAAGCGGCGACGTCGCCAGAGTCGAGCACCACGACGACGTTCTCTTCGCGTGTCCACGAGTCGTCGGTCCAGTTCGTCGAGCCCGTCCAAACCACCGAGCCGTCGCGAACGACGTACTTGTGGTGCATCAGATGAGGTACGCCGGGGATCGCGGCGATCGGGACGCCGCATGCTCCGAGCTGCTCGACGTCGGTAGCCGGCGGCGGCGGGACCGGGATCGGCATCGCGTGGTCGGTGTTGTAGGCGATGCGGACGGCAACGCCTCCCGCGGCCGCGTCGCGTATCGCACCGATCACGGCGCCCTCGACCGGAGTCGAAAGGTTGAAGTCGTAGCTCGCGATGTCGAGCGACTCTCGCGCGGACGCGATGAACGCGCGCAGGCGCTCGGCGATCGACGCGGCAGATTGCGCGCCGTCCTTGAGTGTGACGACGTCGATCACTGCGCGTCGGCTTTGTGCGGCGCAGCGGGCGCAGGAACGTGGGCGTCGGGCTCTGCGCGTCGCGCGAGCACCGCTTGGATGTGCTCGATCACCGCGTCCCGGTCGTCGCAGACCTTGAAGATGTCGAGATCCTCGGGTGACACCATGCGCTCGTTGAGGACGCGCTCCTTCAGCCACCCGACCAGTCCGTCCCAATATGCCGAGCCGTAGAGCACGACGGGGAAATGGATCACCTTGCCCGTCTGGATGAGCGTCAGAGACTCGAACAATTCGTCGAGCGTCCCGAAGCCGCCGGGGAACACGACGAAGCCTTCGGCGTACTTGACGAACATCATCTTGCGCACGAAGAAGTACCGGAAGTCGATGCCGAGCTCGACGTAGCGGTTCATCCCTTGCTCGAAGGGCAGCTCGATGTTGCACCCGATCGACAAGCCCCCTGCTTCCTTGCAGCCGCGGTTCGCGGCTTCCATCACCCCGGGCCCGCCTCCTGTGATCACGGCGAAACCCGCGCGTGCGGCTTGCGAGCCGACCTCGCGCGCCGCGTCGTAAGCGGGGTGGCCGTCTGCAACGCGCGCCGACCCGAAGATGCTGATCGCCGGCGGGACGTGCGCGAGCGCGTCGAAGCCGTCGACGAACTCCGACATGATCCGAAGCGTCCGCCACGTGTCGTCTTGCGGCGACTCGCGCTTCCGTTCGAGCAACCGAAGATCTTCGGTCACGGTTGTGGGCGGAGTGACGAGCCGTCCCCGCCGCTTGCGGCTCCCTTCACCGGTCATCGCCGCATCATGCCACGGTGCTCGAGAACAAAGAGAAGGAGGGCCTTTCGGCCCTCCTTCGTTTCGGTGCTTCCTGTGGCGGCTTAGCCTTGGTACAGGAATGTAGTGGCCCAGCTCTGCGGACCTTGCTGGTTGTCGTTGTTGTACGGAGCTCCGGAGCTGATCGGGGAGCGGTAGCCCGCGCCGTCGATCGCGATCGCGTCCAGGCCGTACCAGTCACCAGGGTTCAGGTCGCTGGCGATGTCCGGCGTGACGAAGTGGAACGTGTCGGAGCAGTACGTCATGCCCGCGGGGTACCCGAGGCTCGCGTCGAGCGGAGTCGAGCAGTCCGGGTTCAGGATCGTGTAGCTCTTGAGGAACGTGCCACCCGCGATGAACGGACCGAAACCGCTGACCTGGCCCTCGTACAGACGCACGACAACTGCCTTGATACCCGACGTCTCGAGACGGTCGACCGGGTCACCGTCGTACGGCTGGGTCAACGGGTCGGAGGCGTCACCTTCGACGACAACCGGGCCGCTGATCGGCGCGCTCGGCATCGTGAAGTTGTCCACGCCGAGGCCGTTGCGGAGGTTGTGCATGAACGGAAGGTTGTCCGCACGACCGAGGATGTCCGGCTTTGTGATCTCGGGACGGTTCGGGACGCGGCGGTCCAGGGCGAACGTGCCCGTGTAGGTGCTGCCCGCCGTCGTGTCGCACACGCCGTTGGTCTTGCGCGGGTATGCGGTGAGGCTGTACGTGAACGGAGCGCCGCCGTCGAGACCGTCTGCGCGGCCCTGCGCGAACCCGTGCGGGTACGCCGGGTCGTTGACCTTGAACGTCACGACGTTCTCCTTGAGGCTGGAGGACGCGTTCGTCACGGTGATCGTACCGAGAACCGTGTTGGCGCCTGAATCGGTGATCGTCCAGACCGGAACGGTGTCCGTCGGGACGGCGCCGCTACAGAGCGGCTCGTTGAATCGTGCTGCGACGAAATCGACGTTGCCGCTCTCGTACTGGTACGGAGCGTCGTACGCTGCGCCCGCTGCGCGCGGCGCGGATGGAGTCAGCGTCGTTGCCGCCGCCCAGCCGAGGCACACGTTCGTAGCGTCACAGCCCAGACCCGTGAAGTTTGAGTTCCTCAGGATCGGGGGTGGAACCGCAGCGGCGTGACCTGCAACCGGGACGAGGATCGTGCCGGCGACGAGAGCCGCGAGTGCAGCGCGGGCACCGAGACCGCGCCTTGACTTGAGACCTGCCATACTTCCCTCCCCATTCTTTGGATCGGTGGCGGGGTGCCACAGGAATGCGATTGCCCCAGGATTCGACCTTTGCCCAAAGATGCCTGCCGTGCCCGGGTTCGTCGGTTCCCTTTGGTTCCAAAATGGCAGAGAAGTTCGAAACGGCGGCTCAATCGAACCAAACGGACGATTCGGTACCCCGATTGCACGAAGCCCGAGGTCGGGGACTCGTGGCGCCCACAAAGGGCGTTGCGGCTGTTAGTGCCCTATGGGCTGTTTGAGGGATGCCGGGGCGTGATCCGGGTCCCGTCTCCACAATCGCGCGGCGATCGCGAGCGAGATCATCCCGAGGAGCGGCAGCAGGACGGCAAAAGTCTGGATCGGACGCCGGATCGTGATCACGATGACCGCAGAGAATGCAGCAATAAGCAGCGCGCACGTCGCCATATATGAAAGCGCGCGCAACCACGCGCGCGGGTCGGATATGTGGATGCGCAAGGCACGCGCGGCGCGCGCGGCTCGCCAACGGAGCGACCGCCCGTGTCGAACCGCTCGTCGCGCGTACGCTCCGTACGCGCGCGCCAGCTCATCGGGAACGTGATCGGGTATCTCTGGCATAGCGATAGTCATCTACCCGCGCGGTCCGCGGAGGAATCACTTGAGGCCGCTGAACGCCTCGTCGAGCAGCAATGCGTGCTCGTGTTGATGCACCTTCAAACTTCCAGTCGCGGGGCTCGCGCTCTCTTCCCGCGCGATGACACGGATGTCCGCCCCCACCAGCCTTGTCATCCCAAGCGACACGTGTGATGCGGGGCCCACGTTGACTGGCTCCTCCTGCACCCAAGCGACATCCGCATCGCCGTACCGTTCGAGCAGCGCGCGCACATCTTCGGCAGGGAACGGATACAGCTGTTCCACGCGCGCGATCGCGACGCCCGGCATGCCGATCTCCGCGCGGTGCTTGACGAGGTCGTAGTAGATCTTGCCGGCGCACAGGAGGAGGCGATCGGGGTTCGCGGGTGGCTCGACGTCGTCGAGTACCTCCATGAATCGTCCCGATGTGAATGCCGACGCCGGGGAACGCATCGCTTGGTCGCGCATCGCCGCCTTGTGCGTCATCACGACGAGCGGCTTGCGGACGGCTCTATATATCTGGCGTCGCAGCACGTGGAAGTACTGCGCAGGCGTCGACGGGACCACGACCTGGATGTTGTCTTCGGCGCCGAGCTGCAGGAACCGCTCGAGGCGCGCGCTCGAATGCTCGGGTCCTTGGCCTTCATAGCCGTGCGGAAGCAGAAGCACGAGTGACGACGTTTGCGCCCACTTGTCTTCGGCAGCGGTGATGTAGCCGTCGACGATGACTTGCGCGCCGTTCACGAAGTCGCCGAATTGGGCCTCCCAGCAGACCAGCGCGTCGGGATCGCCGACGGTGTAGCCGTACTCGAAGCCGAGCGCGGCGAACTCCGACAGCAACGAGTCGTAGATGAAGAACCGGCCGGTCGCGCCCTCGATCCGCTGGAGCGGGACGATCTCGCTCCCATCCTCCTGATCGACCACGACGGCGTGCCGCTGGCTGAACGTGCCGCGCCGTGTGTCCTGCCCGCTGACCCGAACCGTGGTGCCGTCGAGGACCAGCGTCCCGAACGCGAGCAGCTCGGCGAGCGACCAATCGACCTGATCCTTGTCGAGCGCCTCGCGCCGCCTGCGCTGCAGCGTTTGGAGCAGCCGGTGGAGATGGAAGTCTTCGGGGATCGACGTGATCGCGCCGGCGACCCGGTCGAGCTGCTCCCGCGCGACGGCGGTGTCTTCCGGCGCGGTCCCGCGCAGCGGCGCCGGTCGCTTCCATTCGACGGTCGGCGGCGCCTCCACGGTCTTGGTCTCTTCGAGGGTGTGCGCGAGCGTCTCTTCGAACTCGGCTTCGATGCGACGTGCTTCGTGTTCGGAGATGTTCCCGCGCTCGGTCAGCTGCTGCGTGTACCGCGTTCGTACGGATGGGTGATCCACGATCTTCTCGTACATCAGCGGCTGGGTCAGCGCCGGATCGTCGGTCTCGTTGTGACCCCATCTCCTGTAGCACCACATGTCGATGACTACGTCTTTGTGGAACGCTTGCCGGAAAGCGAACGCGAGCCGTGCGACGACAACACATGCTTCCGGGTCGTCTCCGTTCACATGGAAGATCGGCGCTTGGATCATGCGCGCGATGTCCGTGGCGTAGGTCGACGAGCGCGCATACATCGGTCCGGTCGTGTAGCCGAGCTGGTTGTTCACGACGACGTGCACCGTTCCGCCGGTGCGGTAGCCGCGGAGCTGCGACATGTTCAGCGCTTCCTGCACCACGCCTTGGCCCGCGAAGGCGGCATCGCCGTGCACGAGGACCGCGAGAACCGGATACTCCTCACCCTTGTTGAGCACGTCCTGCTTCGCGCGCACGATGCCTTCGACCACGGGATCGACCGACTCGAGGTGTGACGGGTTGGAAGCAACCGAAACCTTGATGCGCGCGCCAGCGCGCGATGTGTGCTCGCCGGATGCGCCGATGTGGTACTTCACGTCCCCCGACCCTTGCGGCAGCGACGGGTCGATGTCTCCTTCGAACTCGCGGAAGATCTGCGCGTAGCTCTTGCCGATCGTGTTCGCGAGCACGTTGAGCCGCCCTCGATGCGCCATCCCGATCACGGTTTCGGCAAGCCCCGCGTCGGCGGCTCGATCGAGGACCGCATCGAGGATCGGGATCAGCGACTCCGCTCCTTCGAGCGAGAACCGCTTGTGGCCCATATAGGTGCGGTGGAGGAAGCGTTCGAACACTTCGGCTTCGTTCAGCTTGCGCACGATCTGACGCCTGTCTTCGTCGTTTATCGGACGCGGCACGCCTTCGACCCGCTCTTGGATCCATTGCTTCTGCGCAGGCTCCTGGATGTGCATGTACTCGACCGTCGCGGTGCGGCAGTACGCATCCCGCAAGATCCCGAGGATCTCGCCGAGCGTCGCCTGCTTTCGGCCGGCGAGATCGCCCGCGGGGAACGGGCGGTCGAGGTCCCAGATCGTGAAGCCGTACGTCGCCGGTTCCAGCTCGGGATGCATCGCGGGGGCTTCGTCCTGCAGCGGATCGAGCGGCGCGATCAGATGACCCCGTACGCGATAGATGTTGATCAGTTGCAGCACCCGCCCGCGCTTCTCTTCGGCGTCGAGCGGGTCGACCGGATTCTCGTCTCGGCGCCACTGCACGGGAACGCTCGGGACGCCGATGGAGTGGAACAGCGCGTCGTAGAAGCCGCGCGCGCCGAGCAGCAGGTCGTGCACGAGGGATAGGAACTCACCCGACTCGGCGCCTTGGATCACGCGGTGGTCGTAGGTGCTGGTGAGCGTGAGCACCTTCCCGACGCCGAGCTCGGCGAGCGCGCGCGGGTCCGACCCTTCGAACTCGGCGGGATAGCCGATCGCACCGACCCCGATGATCGCCGCCTGCCCCACCATCAACCGGGGGATCGAGCGCTCGGTACCGAGCGTGCCGGGGTTCGTGATCGTCACGGTCGTCCCGGAGAAGTCGCCCGGCTGCAACTTGTTGTCCAACGCCTTCCGGACGAGTTGCTCGTACGTCGCGACGAACGCGCGGAAGTCCATGGCGTCGGCGTTCTTCACGACCGGAACGACGAGCGTCCGCGAGCCGTCGCGCGCGCGCACGTCGATCGCGAGGCCCAGCTGCCCGTGCTCGTGCCGCACCGCATACGGCGTCCCGTCCCGTTCGTCGTAGGTGACGTTCATCCCGGGCATCTCGGCGAGCGCGCGCACGACGGCCCAACCGATGAGGTGCGTGAAGCTGACCTTCCCGCCGCGTGTCCGCCCGAGGTGATTGTTCAGGATCGTTCGATTGACCTCGAGCAGCTTCGCCGGCACCTGCCGCATCGACGTAGCCGTCGGAACGGCGAGGGACTCTTCCATCCGGCGCGCGATCGTGGCGGCGATGCTGCGCAGCGGGACGCCGTCACCGGCGGTACCACCCTGTTGCGCGCCGCGAGCCTGCGGCTCCTGTGGCTGCGCCGGCTTCGTCTCGGGGGCCTTCTCGGACCGCCCTTGGGACGTCCGCGCGCGCGCAGGCCCGGCCGAGCCGTCCCCTGAGGTCTGCTTCGCGCGCTCGAACAACGATCGCCACTGTTCGTCGACGTCATCGGGGTCGTCGAGCCACCGCGCGTATAGCTCGTCGACGAGCCACGCGTTCGGACCGAACTCGGACCAGTCGGGAGCGGTCGTCGAAGGGCTCATGGTGTGACTATGCCACGGACGGGGCGGCGCGCGATATGCCGCCCGATGCGGTTGGAACGTACGGGATTGGAAAAACAACCATACGACGTCGAACGGGAGGGTCCGATGGCGCAAGGGAAACGGCAAACGAGCCGCGGCGGCGGGACGGCTACGCGCAAGCGGTCCACGAACGGCCGCCGCGCGACCCGCAGCACGGCGAGGAAGACCGGCGCGCGCACGGCCGCGCGGAAAGCAACTCGCAAGACAACGGCACGGAAAGGCACCGGCCGCACCACGACGATGAAGAAGGCCGGCGCACGGAAGGGCTCGACGCGCAAGACGACCGGTCGTGGCACGACGGCTCGACGGACGACGAAGGGAACCGGGTCGCGTCAGAAGAAGATGGACGCGATCACGTTCCTGAAGCACGACCACCGCGAAGTCGAAGGGTTGTTCGCGCGCTATCGCAAGCTCGGCAGCCGCTCGACGAAGACGAAGGAAGAGATCGTGCAGAAGGTCATCCGCGAGCTTTCCATCCACGCGGCGATCGAAGAGCAACTGGTCTACCCGCAGATGGAGCAGATGATGGGACAGGGCAAGAAGAAGGTCGATCACGCGCTCGACGAGCATCAGGAAGTGAAAGAGATGCTCGCGCAGCTCGAGCAGATGACGGCCGAAGACGAGCAGATGGACACGATCATGGAGAAGCTCGAAGAGAGCGTCTCCGAGCACGTCGAGGAAGAGGAGACCGACCTCTTCCCGAAGTTCGCCAAGGTCGCCGGCCGTGAAGAGCTCGAACAGATGGGCGAGCAATTGCGGATGGCCAAGCGCACCGCGCCGACCCGTCCACACCCGAACGCACCGAACCGTCCGCCCGGGAACATCGTGATGGGCATGGCGTCGGCCGCCATGGACCGCGCGCGCGATGCAGGCAGGACGATCGCCGGCCGGATGAACGGCGAGTGACGAACCGCGAGTAACGGTTCTCCGCGAGCCGCGCCGAGGTGGTCCGCATCCTCGGCGCGGCGCGCGCGCGCTCCGAATCGTAGATGAGGCTGCGATGCGGATCTATGAGGTTCGCGAGATCAAACGGAAGACGGTGGGACCGCCGTCGTCGATCCGGTTCGAAGCACGATCGGCTTCCGCGCTCGACGCCGGAAAGGGATCGCGTTGTCGAGCCGCTCGACGGGCGCGAGCCGCACGGTCCGGCTCGGCAGGCCAAGCTCCTCTGCTTTGCCTGCACGCTCGGCGACGTCGGTGATGCGTTCACCCGGGATGAGCCTGAATCCCGTGCCGTTCTGGCGACAGCGCCGCCGCACGTGTAGGAGCGTCTCGATCCCCGTCGAATCCGCGAACGAGACGTCCCGGCAATCGAGGATCACCAACGCCGCGCCGCGCTCGATGCACAGCGACACGGCCTCGACGACCTTCGAAACGTTTGACGCGTCGAGCTCCCCCGCGCACGAGATCGCGCACGCGGCGGTCCCGTATCGGACGTTGATGCTGAACCAGTTGGGCATCGTCCCTCGCAGACCTCGATGACGCAGGAAGGTATGCGCCGCGCTCGACCCGGCGAAACCTGGAAGAGGGAGTTGCGGAGCTGGGTATGACACCTTCGAGCGCGTTCAACGCGCGCAGGCGCAGGAGGCTGCTATGGCCCGCATGGTTGCGGATTACGTGCTCGACCGTCTCACGAAATGGGGGGTCCGCCGCATCTATGGGTACCCCGGCGACGGCATCAACGGCTTCCTCGGAGCGCTCGATCGCGCGAAAGACGAGCTCGAGTTCATCCAGGCGCGGCATGAAGAGATGGCCGCATTCATGGCGTGCGGGCACGCGAAGTTCACGGGCGAGATCGGCGTTTGCATCGCGACCTCGGGCCCGGGTGCGATCCATCTCCTCAACGGCTTATACGACGCGAAGCTCGACCATCAGCCGGTGCTCGCGATCATCGGACAGCAGAAACGGTTCTCCATGGGCGCGAGCTATCAGCAAGAGGTCGACCTCAACACGCTCTTCAAAGACGTGTCGGTGTTCGTGCAGGAGTGCACGCACCCGGCGCAGGCGCGCCACCTGATCGACCGCGCGCTGCGGTGCGCGTATGCCGAATCGGGTGTCTCCACGCTGATCTTCCCGGTGGACATCCAGGAGGAAGAGGCGCAGGACTCGCCGCCGCGCGAGCACGGGGCGGTCTATTCCTCGATCGGATGGACGCGTCCGCGGGTGATCCCTCACGACGAGCAGCTGCAGCGCGCGGCTGAGATCTTGAACAAGGGCAAGAAGGTCGCGATGTTGATCGGACAAGGCGCGGCCGATGCAGAGACGGAAGTCATCGACGCCGCCGAGCTGCTCGGCGCCGGCATCGCGAAGGCGTTGCTCGGGCGCGCGGTCGTTCCCGACGACCTGCCGTTCGTGACGGGGCCGATCGGGCTGCTCGGCTCGACCGCCAGCTACGAGATGATGTCGAAGTGCGACACGCTGTTCATGATCGGGACGAGCTTCCCGTACGCGGAATGGCTCCCGAAGGAAGGGCAAGCGCGCGGCGTCGAGATCGACATCGACGGCAAGTACATCGGCATGCGGTATCCGATGGACGTCCAGCTGATCGGGGACGCGAAAGAAACCTTGCGCGCCCTTATGCCGATGTTGGAGCGGAAAGAGGACCGGTCGTGGCGCGAGATGATCGAGAAGGAAGTCGCCGAGTGGTGGCGCGTCATCGACGATCGCGCGATGTTGCACGGCGAGCCGGTGAACCCGCAGCGCGTCGCCTGGGAGCTCAACCGCCGGTTGCCCGAAGGGTGCATCTTGACGGCCGACTCCGGCTCGTCGACGACGTGGTGGGCGCGTTACCTGAAGCTGCGCACCGGCATGAAGGCGTCACTTTCCGGAACCCTCGCGACGATGGGTCCCGGCGTTCCGTACGCGATCGGCGCGAAGTTCGCGTTCCCCGAGCGCCCCGTGATCGCGTTCATCGGCGACGGCGCGTTCCAGATGAACGGCATGGCCGAGCTCATCACCGTCAAGCGGTATTGGAAACGCTGGAAGAACCCAACGATGATCTTCTGCATCTTCAACAATCAAGACCTGAACCAGGTCACGTGGGAACAGCGCGCGCTCGGCGGTGATCCCAAGTTCATGGGCACGCAATGGATCCCGGATTTCCCGTACGCGAAGTTCGCCGAGCTTCTCGACTTCACGGGCATCTACTGCGACGACGAGACGAAGATCGGCGACGTGTGGGATCAAGCGCTCGCTGCGGATCGTCCGGTCGTGCTCGACTTCAAGGTCGATCAGGAGATCCCGCCGGTTCCCCCGCACATCAAGAAGAACATGGGTGAGAAGGCGGCGAAGGCGTGGCTCCGGGATCCCGAGCGCGCGGGGATCGCGATGAAAGGGTTCGCTGAGAAGATCCAAGAGTTCAAGGAATCGCTGCCGGGGCGAGGCTGATGACGGCGGATGCCACCGTGGAGCGGCTCGCCGTGTCGGCGTATCGAGTACCGACGGAGGAGCCGGAGTCCGACGGCACCATGCGATGGGACTCGACGACGATGCTCTTCGATGGAACGCTCGACACGCGGCGGCATGCTGACACCCGACCGCGCGAAGCCGGGGCTCGGATTGACGTTTAAGCGCGCGGACGCCGAGCCGTACCGGGTGGCGTGATGGCGCGCGCGTTAACGATCCCGGCCAAGGGCGGCACCCCGGCGATGAGCACCGGCATGAGCGGTGTCGAACGCATCGACGTCGACGGTTTGCGTCGCGCGCTCGCGCGCGCCGTCGAAGGAGAGGTGCGCTTCGACGCCGGCTCGCGCGCGCTGTATGCCACCGACGGGTCCAACTTCCGTCAGCCCCCGATCGGCGTCGTCATCCCCAAGACGATCGACGACGTCATCCAGACGCACGCGGTGTGTCGCGAGTTCCGTGCGCCGATCCTCGCGCGCGGCGCGGGGACGTCGCTGTCGGGTGAGACGGTCAACTACGCAGTCGTCATTGACTTCTCCAAGTACTTGAACCGCATCGACGATCCGAACGTGGCCACGAGAACGGTGCACGTGCAGCCGGGTGCGATCAACGAGAAGGTCAACGAGCACACGGGAAAGTGGGGTCTCGTATTCGGCCCGGATCCTTCGACGCATGCCTACTGCACCATCGGGGGGAACGTCGGCAACAACTCCTGCGGGATGCATTCGTTGCAAGCGCGGATGGCAGGCAACGGCAGCAGGACGTCCGACAACGTCGCGTCGCTCGACGTGCTGACGTTCGACGGGATCCGGATGCGCGTTGGTCCGACGAGCCCCGACGAGTGCACGCGCATCGTGGCCGAAGGCGGCAGGCGCGGGCAGATATACCGGGACCTCGCCGACCTCGCCGAGCGTTATGCGCCGCTCATCCGCCAACGGTTCGTGAACATCCCCCGGCGCGTCTCCGGCTACAACCTGGACGAGCTGCTGCCCGAGAAAGGGTTCAACGTGGCGCGCGCGCTCGTCGGCACCGAAGGCACGTGCGTCACCGTGCTCGACGCCGAGCTGATGCTGATCGATCTGCCGAAGAAGCGCGCGTTGATGGTGGTCGGATACGAGGACATCTACTCATGCGGCGATCATCTCATGGAGATCCTCGACGCGCGGCCGATCGCGTGCGAAGCGCTCGACCACACGCTTTATTCGTACATGCGAGGGCTTCGGAAGCACCTGCAGGAGATCGAGATGCTCCCGCCCGGCCGCGCGTGGCTGCTCGTCGAGTTTGGCGGCGAGACGCAAGAGGAGGCGGACGAGAAGGCGCGCGCGCTCCAGCGACGCCTCGAGCGAGACCGCCGGCGGCCCGAAGGCGTCGAGATCATCGACAAGCTCGATCAAGAGAAGAAGCTCTGGGAGACGCGCGAAGGAGGACTGAGCGCCGAAGCGTTCCCGCCGAACGAACGAGACCACTTCAACGGATGGGAAGATTCGGCGGTCGCACCGGAGCGCATCGGACCGTACCTCCGCGACCTGAAGAAGCTGTACGACAAGTATGGATACGCGGGCGCGTTGTACGGTCACTTCGGCGACGGCTGCGTGCACTCGATGATCTCGTTCGATCTTAGAACCGCCGAAGGATTGCGGACCTATCGCTCGTTCATGGAGGAAGCCGCAGATCTGGTTGTGTCATACGGGGGCACCCTTTCCGGCGAGCATGGCGACGGCCAGCAGCGAGCGGAGCTGCTTCCCAAGATGTATGGACAGGAGCTCGTCGATGCTTTCCGCGAGTTCAAGCGCATCTGGGATCCGGAATGGAAGATGAACCCGGGCAAGGTGGTCGACGCGTACCGCTTCGACGAGAACCTCAAGCTCGGTGTGAACTACGAGCCGTGGAGACCGAAGACGGTCTTCCACTTCGGCCAAGACGGAGACGACTTCGCGCACGCAACCGTTCGATGCGTCGGCGTCGGCAAGTGCAGGACTCCCGGCGGTGTCGACGTCATGTGCCCCAGCTACATCGTTACGAAGGAGGAGAAGCACACGACGCGAGGCCGCGCGCGGCTCCTCTTCGAGATGCTCCAGGGCGACATCATCAAAGATCGCTGGCGAAGCCGTGAGGTGAAGGAAGCTCTCGATCTGTGCTTGTCGTGCAAGGGATGCACGAACGATTGCCCCGTCAACGTCGACATGCCGACGTACAAGGCGGAGTTCCTCCACCACCATTGGAAGCAACGGGTGCGGCCCCGGCACGCGTACGCGCTTGGGCTCATCGACAAGGCTGCGCGTGCAGCGTCGCTTTTCCCGGGCGCGATAAACCTCCTCGGCCGAACTCGGCCGTTCGCGCCGATGCTCAAGCTCGCCGCCGGCGTGACGCAAGAGCGACCGATCCCTTCGTTCGCGCCGGTCAGTCTCCAGAAGTGGTTCAGCGAGCGCGGCGAGCGGAACATCGACGGCCCGAAGGTCATCCTCTGGCCGGACACGTTCAACAACTACATGGACACCGGCGTCGGCGTCGCAGCCGTCGAAGCGCTCGAAGCGGCGGGATGGCACGTCACGATGCCGCGCGCGCACGTCTGTTGCGGGCGCCCGCTGTACGACTATGGGATGCTCGACGTCGCGCGCCGCTACTTACAGCGCTGCATCGACGAGCTGCGTACCGACATCCGCGCCGGCGTTCCGGTTGTGGGTATGGAGCCGAGCTGCGTCGCCACGTTCAAGCATGAGCTCAGGCAACTCTTCCCGCACGACGACGACGCGCAGCGGCTCGAGGGAAGCACGTATCACTTCGCCGAGTTCTTGGAGAAGTTCGAGGTCGACGTTCCGGTCCTTCGCGGGGACGCGATCCTGTGGGTCCATTGCCATGAGAAGGCGACCGGCGACAAGGACGCGGAGAAGAAGGTCCTGGAACGGATGGGGCTCGACGTGAAGCTGGTCAAGGGAGGGTGTTGTGGGCTCGCCGGCTCATGGGGGTTCGAACCCGATCACTACGACCTCTCGATGAAGATCGGCGACGTGGCGTTGCTGCCGGCGGTTCGAGATGCGGACGCAACGACATTCGTCGTCGCCGACGGCTTCTCGTGCAAGACGCAGATCGAGGACGCCAGGATCGGCAGGCGCGCGCTCCACGTCGCGCAGGTCATGCAACTCGCTCGCGGGCACGGCGCGCAGGGTCCCCGTAACAAGCCGCCGGAGGATGCAGCGCCCAAGCCGCCGCCACCGTCCACGACGCGGAAGTTGCGTCGAGCCGCTTGCGCCGCCGCGGCGGTCGCCCTCGGGAGTCTCGTGCTGGTTCGCGCGGCTCGACGGTCGTAGGCGGCGGCCCCTTCGCGCGCGCGTTTAGGATGGCGCGCGTCGAGTAGAACGTCGGAGAGTCTCTCGCCGAGGAGGTTGATCCATGACCGCGCGCGATGCGTTCCGAAGCTGGCCGGTGTGGAAGCAGATCACGCGACGTGACACGCACGCCTTCGGCGATACCGCGTACTCAGAGCGCACCGAACGGTTGTCGCCGCGCACAACCCTTGCAGAACAGACAGTGCGTTCCGTCTGCCCGTACTGCGCCGTCGGCTGCGGGCAGCTCGTGCACGTGCGCGAGGGGAAGATCTCGAACATCGAAGGCGATCCCGACTCGCCGATCTCCCAAGGATGTTTGTGCCCGAAGGGCGCGGCGACGTTCCAGCTCGTCACCGGATCGCATCGGGTACACAACGTCTTGTATCGAGGTCCCGGCGGGACGCAGTGGGAAGAGCTCTCGTTGGAGCGCGCGATGGAGATGGTCGCGGAGCGAGTGAAGCGGGCCCGCGACGAGCACTGGGAACGCGAAGACGCAGAGGGCAACGTCGTCAACAGAACGCTCGCGCTCGCGCACCTCGGCGGCGCAACACTCGACAACGAAGAGAATTACCTCATCAAGAAATTGTTCACCGGCCTGGGCGTCATCCAGGTAGAGAATCAAGCACGAATATGACACTCCTCGACGGTCCCCGGTCTGGGGATCTCGTTCGGACGAGGCGGCGCCACCACGTTCCAGCAAGACCTTCAGAACGCCGACTGCATCGTCATCGAAGGCTCGAATATGGCCGAGTGTCACCCGGTCGGTTTCCGGTGGGTGATGGAGGCGAAGCGCCGCGGCGCGACGATCATCCACGTCGACCCTCGTTTCACACGGACGAGCGCGGTGTCGGACATCCACGTTCCGATCCGCGCCGGAACCGACATCGCATTCCTCGGCGGCCTGATCAACTACATCATCACGAACGAGCGCTACTTCAAGGAATACGTCCTGCATTACACGAACGCATCGACGATCGTCAGCCGAGAGTTCAAAGACACCGAGGATCTAGATGGGCTCTTCAGCGGCTGGAACCAGGAGAGCCGCTCCTACGATGCCGGCTCGTGGCAGTATGAAGGCGCCGACGAGCCGCCGGCGGCCGGGCACCGCGAGATGTTCTCGGGCGAGCCGTCGTCCGAGCGTGGAACACCGGCGGACCGCCTGCCCCGCGACGAGACATTGCAAGATCCCAGATGCGTGTTCCAGATCGTCAAGCGCCATTACGCGCGCTACACGCCAGAGATGGTCGAAGAGATATGCGGCATCCCGACGGATCTGTTCCTGAAGGTCGCGGAGGCGCTGTGCGATAACTCGGGGCGCGAACGTACGGGCGCCTTCTGCTACGCGGTCGGATGGACGCAGCATTCCGTCGGCGTCCAATACATCAGAACGGCGACGATCGTTCAGTTGTTGCTCGGAAACATCGGACGTCCGGGCGGCGGCATCATGGCCCTGCGAGGCCACGCGTCGATACAGGGCTCGACGGATATCCCGACGCTTTTCAACCTGCTTCCCGGGTACCTGCCGATGCCGAAGGGGAAGTACGACAAGACGCTGCGCGACTACATCGAGTTGAACGACTCGGAGTCGGGGTGGTGGAGTGAGTTTCGGAAGTACGCGGTCTCGCTGCTCAAAGCGTGGTGGGGGAACGCCGCGCGCGCCGAGAACGACTGGTGCTACGACTATGTCCCGCGGCTATCGGGCGACCACTCGCACATGACGACCGTCGCTGCGATGGCAAGCGACGAAAACCCCGTCAAGGGATATCTCGTCATGGGAGAGAACCCGACGGTCGGCTCGATGCACGGCGCGCTCCATCGGAAGGGTCTGCGCAACCTCGAGTGGCTCGTCGTGAGAGATTTCGCTCCGACGGAGACCGCGGAGTTCTGGCGCGACGCCCCTGAGATCGCGCGCGGCGAGATCAGGCCGGAGGACATAAAAACCGAAGTCTTCTTCTTCCCGTGCGCGGCACACACGGAGAAAGACGGCGCGTTCACGAACACGCAGCGGCTGTTGCAGTGGCATCACAAGGCGATCGACCCGCCCGGTGATTGCCGGAGCGAGCTGTGGTTCATGTACCACCTCGGGCTTCGATTGAAGGCTTTGTATGCAGGCTCGGCGGATCCGAAAGACCGGCCGCTGCTCGACCTGACGTGGGACTACCCGACGATCGGGGAGCATGAAGAACCGGACGCAGAAGCGGTCCTGCACGAGATCAACGGATACACCGTCGCCGATCGCGCGCCGGTCGAGGGTTTCACGTCGTTGAAGGACGACGGCTCGACGGCGTGCGGTTGCTGGATCTACTCCGGCGTCTACAAGGACGGCATCAACCAGGCGGACCGGCGGAAGCCCGCGTCCGAGCAGAGCTGGGTTGCGCCCGAGTGGGCGTGGGCATGGCCGAACAACCGTCGCATCCTCTACAACCGCGCCTCCGCAGATCCCGACGGCAGGCCGTGGTCCGAGCGCAAGGCGTACGTCTGGTGGGACGATGCGCGCAACATGTGGACTGGGCACGACGAGCCCGACTTCATCGCAGACCGGCCGCCGAGCTACCGTCCCGGCGACGACGCGAAGGGAACGGCGGCGATCGCCGGGGACTCGCCCTTCATCATGAACGCCGACGGGAAAGGCTGGCTGTACGCGCCGACGGGATTACTCGATGGTCCACTGCCGACGCATTACGAACCGCAAGAGTCGGTGGTCGAGAACGCGTTGTACAGTCAACAATGCAACCCGGCACGCATGGAATGGGATCGCAAGGACAACCCGTACCATCGCGCGCGCGGCGACGAACGTTTCCCCTATGTGATCACGACCTACCGGCTCACCGAACACCACACGGCCGGAGGTATGTCTCGATGGCTGTCCTGGTTGTCCGAGCTTCAGCCCGAGATGTTCTGCGAGGTGCACCCCGAGCTCGCGCGCGAGAAAGGATTGCGTAACGGCGGATGGGCGACGATCACGACTGCGCGTGGCGAGATCGAAGCACGTGTGCTCGTTACCGAGCGGATGCGCCCACTGCGGGTCCGTAAGCGGCTCGTCCACACGATCGGGCTGCCATATCACTGGGGAAGTCGCGGACGCGTCACCGGCGACGCAACGAACGAGCTCATCGGTTTCGTCGCCGATCCCAACGTATCTATCCAAGAGTCGAAGGCGCTGACGGGGAACATCGAGGCCGGCCGGTTGTCGCGCGGACGCCGCGTCGTCACGAGCGGCGAGTTCATCCCCGCGCGCGCGAAAGACGGGGATGCCTGATGGCGAAAGGCTTCTTCACCGACACCACGGTCTGCATCGGATGCAAGGCGTGTGAGGTTGCGTGCAAGCAATGGAACCAGCTCCCCGACGACGGCTTCCTCTTCACCGGCATGTCCTACGACAACACCGTCGACCTCGGCGCGTCGACGTGGAGGCATGTGTCGTTCATCGAGCGGCCGGTGCCGCTCGGCGGACAGTCGGCGGACATGAGCTGGCTGATGATGAGCGACGTGTGCAAGCACTGTAAGAGCGCGGGCTGCCTCGAATCCTGCCCGACCGGCGCGATCGTGCGCACGGAGTTCGACAGTGTCTTCGTGCAACCGGACGTCTGTAACGGGTGCGGATACTGCGTGACATCGTGCCCGTTCGGCGTCATCGACCGTCGTGAGGACGACGGACGCGCGTGGAAGTGCACGATGTGTTACGACCGCTTGCGTGACGGGATGGAGCCGGCGTGCGCGAAGGCGTGCCCGACCGATTCGATCGTGTTCGGAGACATCGACGAGCTGCGCGCGCGCGCCGCCCGCCGCGTCGACCAGCTGCGCGCGCGCGGCGTGGCCGAGGCATACCTGTACGGGGCAGACGAAGAGAACCAGCCGGGAACGCGCGGCCTCAATGCGTACTTCTTGCTCGTCGACGAGCCGGAGGCGTACAACCTTCCTCCCGACCCGGTTTCTCCGACGTTGCAGGCGCCGGACGCGTGGCGATCGGTGATAGCGGCAGGCGTCGCGCTTGCAGCGACCGCGGTGGGGATCGTGTTGTCGAGCCGGAACGGAGCGGAACGGTGACGGCGAACGGCAAGGCGCCGGGCGACGGTCGGTATATCGACGCCTCCATCGGGATCCTTGCGGGAGAAGGCGCGCATCAGCATGTCGCGCGTGCAGAGGAGCGCCTCGAGCAGATCGCACACGAAGCGAAACCCGCCGACCCGACGACCTACTACGGATTGCCGGCGCTCAAAGAGCCGGTGTGGAAGTGGTACATCCCCGCATACTTCGTCACCGGCGGGACGGCGGGCGCGGCGGCGGTCCTCGGGGCTGCTGCCGATGTGTTCGCTGAAGACATGGATGGGCTCGTCCAGAAATGCCGGTGGGTTGCGACGATCGGAAGCGCAGCGAGCACGGTGCTCCTGATCGCCGACCTCGGCAAGCCGAGCCGCTTCCTCAACATGATCCGCGTGTTCCGCCCGACGTCGCCGATGAACGTCGGCTCGTGGATCTTGAGCGTGTTCGGGACGGCGGCGGGTGCTTCGGTGGTGCTCGACGCGGTACCCGGGCTCGGCGCCGTCGCCGGCACAGCGGCAGTCGCGTCCGGGTTGACCGGCGCCGCGATGACGACCTACACCGCAGCGCTCGTCTCGAACAGCGCGATCCCTCTCTGGCAGGAGATCCGCCGGTCGCTCCCTTCGCTGTTCGCAGCGTCGGCCGCATCGTCGGCGATGGGCGTGCTTGGGTTGATGCAGCTCGACGATGAGGAAGAGCGCATCGTCGTTCGGTTCGCGCGCGCATCTGCCGTCGCCGAGCTCATATCCGCGGGCGCGGTGCATCATGAAGCGAAGCGCGTCGAGGGCGTCGGCGAGCCGCTCGAGCAGGGTCTGAGCGGCTCGCTGTGGAAGGCGGCCGAAGTGTGCACCGCCGCCGGGCTCGTCGCCTCCGTGCTTCCGGGCCGAGGGAGGGCGAAGCGGGCGTTGTCGTCGGTGTTCTTGATCGCCGGCGCGACCGCCGCGAAATTCGCCATATTCCGAGCCGGTATCGCGTCCGCGCGCGACCCCAAGTCAACGTTCGCGCTCCAGCGCGCAGGCCGCGGAGGCGAAGGTGCCACGGGCCGTCGCGCCGTCGCAGGGCCGTGCGCATGAGCATCGACGCCGGCAGGCTCGTCGACGGGTTCGGTCGCGTCGCAGA
>JBHELL010000224.1:0-25844 GCA_046263075.1 Actinomycetota bacterium
GGACATGCAGGCCGCGCGCGTGGACACCGTGTGGACGACCCTGTCCCACCCCCCAACTACGGTTGCTCACTGATGGCGACGATCGCGCCTTTCCCGCGCGCTGCCGGATCAGGCGGCCGTGTGCCACCGCATAACCTCGAAGCCGAGGAATCCGTCCTCGGCTCGATGCTGCTCTCGAAGGTCGCGGTCTCGGACGCGCTCGAGACGCTCGAAGGCCCGGACGACTTCTACCGCGAGGCGCACGTCACCATCGCCGCCGTCGTGCTCGACCTATCCCAGCAGGGTGAGCCGGTGGACGCGATCACCGTTGCCGAAGAGCTCCGCCGGCGCGGGCAGCTCGAAGGGGTCGGCGGCGCGCCGTACCTGCACACGCTCGTCTCGAGCGTCCCGACCGCAGCCAACGCCGTCTACTACGCCAGGATCGTCACCGAGCTCGCGACGCTGCGTCGTCTGATCGATGCGTCCACGCAGATCGCGCAAGAGGCGTACGACGTTCCCGAGAACGTCGAAGACATGGTGAACCGCGCCGAGCAAGCGATCTTCGGCGTCGCGTTCCGCAAGGTTCGCCAGGACTTCCAGCCGATCCGCAACCTGCTCGCCGAAACGATGGAGCACATCGAGTCGCTCGCTTCGCGCGACGGCGAGATCCACGGGATCGCGACCGGCTTCCACGACCTCGATGCGATCCTCGGCGGGTTGCAGCCGGGGAATCTCGTGCTCGTCGCCGCGCGTCCCGCGATGGGCAAGTCGACGTTCGCGATGAATGTCGCGCAACACTGCGGCCAGGCGTTGAACCAACCGGTTGTTGCGTTCTCGCTCGAGATGAGCTGGATGGAGATCGTCCAGCGCATGATCGCGGCAGAAGCGCGCGTCCATCTGAAGTCGATCCGCGACGGCAGGATGAACGAGGCCGAATGGCTTCGCGTGTCCCACGCGGTCGGCAACCTCGCCGAAGCGCCGGTCTACATCGACGACACGCCGTCGATCTCTATCGCCGAGATCCGCGCGAAATGCCGGCGACTCAAGGCGCGCGACGGGCTCGGCCTCGTCATCGTCGATTACATCCAGCTGATGCAGAACCCGACTCGGCGCGGCGACAACCGCGTGCAAGAGGTCGCCGAGATATCACGCTCGCTGAAGATGCTTGCCAAGGAGCTGAACGTTCCGGTGCTTGCGGTATCGCAGCTATCGCGCCAGCCAGAGCAAGGGACGAGCAAGCCGCGCAAGCCGCGCCTCTCGGATCTCCGCGAGTCCGGCGCTCTGGAGCAAGACGCCGACGTGGTGATGTTCGTGTGGCGCGAAGACATGGTCGACAAGGAATCCGAACGCAAAGGCGAAGCCGAGATCATCATCGGCAAGCATCGAAACGGGCCGACCGGCGAGGTGTCGCTGGCGTTCCTCGGGCACTACACCAAGTTCGAGAACCTCGCGCGCATCTAGCCGCTACCCTGCCGGCGTGCGTCGCGGTTACGCCGAGCTTCTCGTCTGCACCCTCACGTGGGGCTCGCTCGGCGTCGTTCGTAAGCACGTGGATCTTCCGTCGAGCGCCCTCGCGTTCTTCCGGCTGTCTCTGGGTGCGGTCGTCGTCCTTGCATGGGTTGCGGCGCGCGGCCGCCTTCGCGCGCTCCGGCCGCACGGGCGGCCGGGGCTGTTGGTCGTCGCGGGAGTCTTGCTCGGGATCCATTGGGCCCTCGAGCTCGAGGCCTATAACCGGCTCGACGTCGCCGCCGCGATCTTGATCGTCTTCATCGGCCCGGTGCTCGCCGCGCTCGCGGCGCCGTTCGTTCTCGGCGAGCGGCTGCGCGCGGTGTCGATCGCCGCGCTGGGCCTCGCCGTGGGGGGCATCGTCCTCATCACCGTCCCGCGCATACGTCACATCGACGCGCGCGGCCTGTTCGCGGCGCTCGGCAGCGGCGTCCTGTTCGCGGCGGTCCTGCTCGTCGGCAAGAAGCTGACGGAGGTCTACGAGCCGGCGACGATCACCGTGTGGCAGCTCGGCATCGGCGCCGTGATCGTGTCGCCGGCACTCGCCGGCGTGTCGGCGCACGCACTCGCGCGCGCGACGGGGCCGGTGCTCGCGCTCGGCATCGCGTACACCGGCGTGCTCGGCGTCTTGTACTTCCGCGCGCTGCGCGCGCTCGAGGCGCAGCGGTTCGGGGTGATCGCCTATCTCGAGCCCGCGTCGGCGATCCTGTATGCGTGGGTCTTGCTGCACGAGCGACCGGCGGTGCTGACGGTCATCGGCGGTTTGCTGGTCGTCGTGGCCGGGATCACGATCGTCGCGACAGACCGCACGCCCGTCGCTCCGACGGCCCTTCCCGAACCGATATCCTGAAGCGCGTGATACCACTCCCGCAGATCATCGCCGAGCTCATCATGGCGCTCGGCGGCGCGCTCTTCGCAGGCAGCGCGTGGGCGCTGATCGGCCCGCGTTTCCGCGGCGGTCCGGGCCCGAGCGCGCGCGGCCGCCTCATCGTGAACGTCTTCATCGGTCTCGTCGTGCTCGTGTGGGGGTTCGCCAGCTTCATCACGCACAACGCGGGGAAGACCTGATGCTTCGGATGGCGGTGGGACATAGCGAGGACGTCGAGCCGCGCGCGGCGCTCGACGAAGTCATCGAACAATGCAAGGCGTCGCTCGGTGATGTCGAGCCGCGCGCAGCCCTCCTCGTTTCGACGTATGAGCTGGACCCGGTGCCGCTCGTCGACGGCGTGCGTGCGGCGTTCCCCAACGCGGAAGTGGTCGGTGCGACGTCGGCGGCCGAGATGTCGTCCGTGCTCGGGTACCAGGAGGGGTCGGTCATGTTGTCGGTGTTCGGTTCCGACAGCGTCGACTTCACCGCAGGGCTCGGCGAGAACCTTTCGGGCGATCCCGTGGCGGCCGCGCGCGCTGCTGCGCGGGAAGCGAAGTCGAAGTCGAGCCGGGAGCCGAAGCTCGCGATCGTTTCGCCGGCGCCGGTCGCAGATCCGTTGGCCGTCCTCGAAGGATTGCGCGCCGAGCTCGGGCCCGATCTTCCGATCCTCGGCGGTGTTTCGGCGGGAACGTTCGAGAACCCGAACCTCGCGTCGCAATGGTGCAACGACCGCGTCGTGCACGACGGTGTCGCCGTGTTGTTGTTCTCCGGATCACTCGCGTATTCGTTCGGCATCGACAACGGATGGAAGCCGGTCGGAAAACCGGGCCGCATCACGAAGGCCGACCAAGGCGTCGTGCGAGAGATCGACGGTCGCCCCGCGATCGAGTTCTACGAACGCTATCTCGGCCAAGGCGCCACGCCGTCCCCTGCGAACCCACTCGCGGTGTTCGAAGAAGGCGCGGACGACTTCTATCTCCGCGCCGTCGCCACGCACGATCTCGATCCCGAATCGGGATCGATCGTTATCTTCGGCGGTCCGCCGCAGGATTCGACGGTGCAGCTCACGGTCGCGATGACGGACGACATCTTCGGGGGCGCGAAGTCTTCGATCCAGCGCGCGCTGAAAAGCTTTCCCTCCGGCGTCCATCCGGATGCCGCCATCGTGTTCTCGTGCATGGTGCGCAAAGCGTTGCTCGGCTCGCGAGCCGGCGAAGAGATGGACATCGCGCGCGCGGAGCTCGGCGACGCGGTGCCGATCTGTGGGTTCTACGTGTACGGAGAGATCGCACCCCTCGAATCCGGCTCGAACCAGTTCCACAACGAGACGATCGTCACCGTCCTGCTCGGAACCGAATAGTGCCGGACGACTTCCAAGCGCTCGAGAAAGAGAATCGAACGCTTGCAAAGAAACTTTCGCGGCTCGAAACATCCATCCGCGACGTCGAGGAGATGCGCGACAGCACTGCTCGCTTGATGACCTCGTTGGCGAAGGAGCTCGATGATGAGCGCGCGCGGTCGCACTCGCTGCTGCTGAACATCTTGCCGCAACCGATCATCGACCGGCTCGGCGCGGGCGAGCAGACCATCGCGGACCGATATGACGACGTCACGGTGTTGTTCAGCGACCTCGTCGGGTTCACATCCATATCGTCGAGCCTCGACGCGACGACGCTCGTCACGCAGCTGAACGCGATGTTCTCGCAGTTCGACGAACTCTGCGCGCGCTACGAGGTCGAAAAGATCAAGACGATCGGGGACGCGTACCTCGCTGTGGGCGGATTGCCCGGCACCCGCGAAGACCACACCGTCGCCGTCGCCGAGCTTGCGACCGGGATGCGCGACGTTATCGTCGACATGGGGGACCCGTGGCGCATCCGCATCGGGCTGCATCGCGGCCCGGCGGTCGCAGGTGTGATCGGCACGCACAAGTTCGTGTACGACGTGTGGGGTGACACCGTGAACACGGCGAGCCGGTTGGAAACGTCGGCGAAACCGAACGCGATCCACGTCTCACGCGAGGTGGCAGAGCGACTCGGCGATCGCTTCGAGGTGCGCGCGCGCGGCCGCATCGAGCTGAAAGGAAAAGGCCAAGTCGAAACGTACGTCTTGAGCGGGTGAAGGGAATCGAACCCTCGCCTAGAGCTTGGGAAGCTCTCGTTCTACCATTGAACTACACCCGCGAAGCCCGTTGATTCTAGCGGTCCTTGAAGTCCATGAAGAATTTCGAGGCCGTCGGTCCCCGCTGGCCCTGATACTTCCCCGTCTTGCCGTACGGTTTCTCCGGCGCGCTCGTCATCTCGAAGATGCAAAGCTGACCGATCTTCATCCCCGGGTAGATGGTGATCGGCAGGTTCGCCACGTTCGACAGCTCGAGTGTGAGGAACCCGCTGAACCCGCAATCGACGAACCCTGCCGTCGAGTGGATCAGCAGCCCGAGCCGCCCGAGCGAGCTCTTCCCTTCGAGGCGCGCGACGAGCTTGCCGCCGAGCGTGACCTTCTCGTACGTCGAGCCGAGCACGAACTCACCGGGGTGAAGGATGAACGGCTCGTCGGGCTTGACCTCGACGAGTGTCGTGAGGTCTTCCATCGGGTCCTTGACGTCGATGTAGGGGTACCGCGTGTTGTTGAAAACGCGGAACTGCGAGTCGACGTGCACGTCGATGCTCGACGGCTGGACCATCTCGTCGTCGTACGGGTCGATGATGAGGTCGCCATTCGCGACCGCCTTCTTGATGTCACGGTCGGACAGGATCAACGCAGGGTCTCCTTCCGGGAAGGGCCTCATGATGTCATGCGCGCGGCGCGCGGGCCAGACGAGTCGGTGAGGTGAGTCAGGCGCGCGCGCGGCGCACGGACACGACGATCTCGCCGAGCGTCCCGCCGAACAGAACGAGGGCCAGCGCGAGCCCGAGGGCGTGCAGGACGAGCGGCGAGCCGGGGACGTCGGCCAGCAGGCCGCCGACGTTGGCGAGGAGGAACCCTGCCGACAGCGCGCCGAGGATCGCCAGTGGCAAGCCGCGCTCGCCGGCAGGCGCGAGCTCTTGCCAGAGCCCCGAGACGACGAGTGTCGCTGCGCCGATCACCGCGAACGTAAGGAGCACGATGCCCGGGCGGCGTCCCGCGCCTTGGGCCGCGAGCGTCCCATCCGCCAGATACCAGATGCCGGCCGCGGTGCAGACGGCGGCGGACGCGAACGATGCGAGCGTGAGCGCGCGCGCACTCACTTGATGCGGAAGCTCGACAGCATGCTGCGGAACTCGGCCGTCGAGCCGTTCTCCCCCGGGCCGCCGAAGTCGAACTCGAACACGTGATGGCGGACGAAGTCGATCTGCGTTTCACCCGAGGAGGGGTCCTTCAGCATCGCGTACGCCTCGTAGCGTCCATCGCCGGCCACGCACTCGGGCTCGCCTGCCGAGCAGATCGGCGCGACCGACCGCACGACGAAGCCGTCGCGCGCGCTGTTGTACCCGAGGTACCAGGTCGTGTCGGCCGCGTAATCGGCGCCGAACGGCCCGACGTCGTCGAAAACCATGACCTCGAACCAGCGTCCGGTGGCGCTCTCGTAGCGGACGATGCCGGGCTGGCCCGCCACGTCGGCGACCTTGTGCCAGCCCGCGGGAAGGGCCATCGAGTACGTGCTCTCGTTCGCGCTCGTGATGCGCGGTGCCGCCGCGAGCGGCTCGGCGCGTACGGGGCCGGAAGCGACCTGATAGGCGGCAGCTCCACACGCCGAAAGCGCAGCGCCGATCGCGAGCGCCACGGAAGCAGTGCGGAGCGAAGTCATCGGTCGGAAGATTCCCAAATCCCAAGAGATAACGCGAGGACCTTTCGGGCAGTTTCTGCCTGCAACCATTGGACGCGAAAGTACTAGTTCCGGTTTCAACCCATCCGGAAATTTCTTTCGCGATGTTTAGTTGCGGCCGAGGATCGTGACGCTGCAGACGGCGCCGGGGCCGCCGAGGTTGTGCGCGAGCCCCAGCTCGGGATCCTTCACCTGGATCCCTTGCGCGCGCCCTTGGAGTTGTCGCGTCACTTCACCGATCATGCGGCACCCAGTGGCGCCGATCGGATGGCCGAACGACTTCAAGCCGCCGCTCGGGTTCACCGGCAGGTCGCCGTCGGCTGCGCTGCGGCCGTCGCGGATGAAGTCGGCGCCTTCGCCCGGCGCGCAGAAGCCGAGGTCTTCGTAGTTCAAGATCTCCGTGATCGTGAAGCAGTCGTGGACCTCGGCGAAGCTGATCTGTCGAGCCGGGTCCGTGACTCCCGCCTCTTCATAGGCTTGTTTGGCGGCCATCCGGGTGGCGCGGAAACCGAGGTAGTCGCAGGTGGGGTCGTGCATCGGGTTCGAGGTCGTCACCGCGAGCGCATTGGCCTTGACGACCGTGAAGTCGTCTTTATGGTTGAGCGTCTTCGCTATCTCGGGACGCGTGATGATCACGGCCGCCGCGCCGTCGGACACCGCGCAGGAATCGAACCTGCCGAGCGGCCATGCGATCATCGGTGCTTCGAGTGCCGTCTCCATCGTGATCTCGCGTCGGAAGTGGGCGTTCGGATGCTTCGCGCCGTTGGCGTGGTTCTTAACCGCGACCCGGGCGAGGTCGTCGCGCGTCCATCCGCGCTCGGCGAAAGCGCGCGTGGCGGCCATGGCGAAGAGCGCGGGGGCCGATGCCGGCGGCATGAAGGGCGGGATCGAGTCCCTGAGCACGTTCGGCAGCCCGCGCGAGCCTTGGTCGGTGATCTTCTCGACACCGCATGCGAGCACGATGTCGTAGACCCCGGCCGCGACCGCGAAGCACGCGTTGCGGAAGGCATCCATGCCGCTCGCGCAGTAGTTCTCGACGCGCGTCGACGGGATGCCGTAGAGCCGAGTTGCATCGGCTGCCGTCGTTCCGCTGAGACCGGTGAACCGGTAGTAGACGCCGACCCACATCGCCTGGATCTGCTTGCGCTCGATCCCCGCGTCCTGACAGGCCTCTTCCACGGCTTCGACGAGCAGGTCTTCTTGGTCTTTCTCGTAGTGCTCGGTGAATCGTGTCGCGCCGACCCCTGCAACCGCGACCCTGTCCTTGATGCCCGTCGTCATCGCGCGGGTCTCGCTTTCCAGTAGTAGTTCTTGAAGCCGGCCCCTTCGTGCATGAGGCGGAAGGTGAGCTCGACGCGCATCCCGACCGCAACGTCGGCCGGCTCGCAATCGGTTACCTCGACGAAGATGCGTCCGCCGCCGTCGAGGTCGACCACCGCGCGCGGGACCGGCGTTTCGAGGTATTCGCCCGCGACGAGGTGATCGAGCGTGAACGTGAACACCGTGCCGGTCTTCGCGAGCTGCAGCGGCTCCATCTGGTCGAGCGCGCTGCACGCGATGCACGCGCGGTTCGCCGGGAACTGAACCATCCCACACGCGGTGCATCGAACGCCTTCGATGCGGAGCATCTGCGCGCGATCGCGCCACGTTCTGATCGTGGAGGACGGGGGCTCGGAATCGTCCGCGGGCAGCAGGCGGCGCGCGCGCAAGTACCGCTCGTACGAAGCGAGCACGCGTTTACGTCCGATCGCCTCTTCCAGCCGCCACGCCGGCGCCGGTGGTTGCCCCACCACCTCGAGCACGAGCGCGTCGGCGCCTTCGCCGGACGCCGCTAGAACGATCTTCTGGGCAGGCTCGGCGTTGTCGAGCGCGCCCGCGAGGGAGACGAATGCGTGCGCGGCTCCGAGGTTGCCGACGCTCGTGAACAGCGGGTCGCGCTGGTCGGCGAACCCGATCCGTTTCGCGGTGGCTTGGTACGTGCGTGGATCGGGGGCGTATGCGGCGAACGTCGTGATGCCGTCGGCCGTCATCTTCGCGTCCTCGAGCGCCGCCTTCACCGCGCGCTCCACGGGACGCGCGTAGCCGAGCTCGGTCTCGAACTTCGCGTCGAAGCTGCGCACGTAGTCGTCGTCGGCGCGTCGCCAGCCGGCGGTCGTCTCCTCCACGATGCTCGCTTCCCCGAGGACGGCGACGGGCGCATCCGCCGTGACGACGACGGCAGCGGCGCCGTCACCGAAGAGCTGCTCCGTGCCCGTTCCGGGCTCGGCGGGCCGCGTGTCCGAGACTACGACGAGCGCCGCGCGCGCGCTGCCGGCTCGAACGGCGTCGAGCGCCGCGCGCAATGCCGTGGTTCCCGCGCGCAAGGTTCCGGTCACGTCGACCGTCATCGCGTCCGCACGGCCGAGCACGCCTGCGATCGTCGCGGCCGCGTGCTTCTCGGCGTACGGCGGGGTCGTCGATGCGAAAGCGATGAAGTCGATCTGATCCGTCCCGAGCGCGCGCGTCGCTTCCAGCGCGGCTTCGACACCGAGCGCGAGCGAGTCTTGATCGCCGCTCGCGGCCGCGCGCTCACCCGGAAGTGCCGGCGTGTCCCATGCAGCGCCGTGCATCGCCCGGTCGAGCCGCCATACGGGGATGCCGACCCCCCACGCCGCGATGCCGGCGTCGCTCATCCGCAGCAGGTCCTCAAACCATTGTCGAGCCAGGTGCAGAACTCGTCGTCCCACGCAGGATCGCCGAAGCGGACGCGGTCGTCTTCGGGCTCTTCGACCGGCTGCGTCTCGACGAGGTCGACAACGGGTTCGTCCACACGCCAATCATGGCCGCGCGGGGAAGGGTTGGCAAACGGTTCAGCCGATACAGAACCACGCGATCCTGCGGTCGATGAGCGCCTGTCGCTCCAGCTCGTCCAGGCGGTCAACGCATCGTGTTGGCGAAGTTCGCGAACAGATCCCGGTTACGGATAGGTGTTCCCCGATGGGCCGGAACCGGCCTGCGGACCGCCCGGCTGCGTTTCCCCTGCACCGCCCGCACCGATCGTGAACGTCGCGCCTACCTGCGAGGCGTTCGAGGTCCCGGCACGGAAGATGCCGATGCTCGGTCCGCCGACGCCGCCTCCTCCTCCGCCGGCCACGCCTCCGTTGCCACCGTTCCCACCGTTGCCGCCCGCGCCGACCTCGGAAGTGCAAGAGAAGCCGCCCGGTCCACCGGCTCCTCCGGGCCCGCCCGGCCCGCCGAGCCCGCCGTTGCCGCCCTTCCCTCCAGCGCCGGTCGTGATGGCGCCACCCGAGATCGTCGCCACGGAGTTGAACAGATACAGACCGAACGATCCGCCGCCGAACGATCCGCCGCTGCCCCCAGTGCCGCCGGCGCCTCCCGCGCCGCCGCCGCCACCGCCGTTGCCCGACCCGTCGTTGCAGAAGAAGCAGCTTTGGCCGCCACCGCCACCGCCACCGCCACCGCCGCCGCCAAGGCTTCCGACGGTTCCGGTCGTCCCGCTCGAGCCGACGTAGGTCGTCCCAGGAGAACCGATGCCCGAACCGTTCGATCCGTTCACACCGGGGCCGCCCGGCGCTCCGGGGCCGCCCGGCGCTCCGGGCCTGCCGGGGTCGCCCCAGATGCCGCCCTGGCCACCGTTGCCGCCGGGACCGGCACCCATCGCCCCGGGCGCTCCGTTTGCGGCGTCGACGCCGCCGTTGCCTCCGCGCCCGCCGGCGAAGCCGGGACCGGGGGCGCCGTTGCCGCCCGGCACCGAGAAGTCCCCGTCACACGAGCCGGGCGCACCGGGCATGCCCGGTTGTCCGGCGGGACCGGGAATGCCGCTCGCTCCGGCGTTGCCCGGTTTTCCGCTCGCCGCGTTCAGGGTGACCCCGGTCAACGAAACGCTGGAACCACCGATCGCGCGGAGCGCGTACACGCTCGGCTCGACGGGATCTTGCGTGCCGCGCACGCTGAGCAGCTGAAGCTCGACCGCCGCGCCTGAGATGAGGATGCCTTGGGGCGCGCCGGTGATGATCGATGGATTGGATGCCGCGCGCGACCATGAGGTCCCCGCGTATCCACCGTAGATCCTGACGTTCGTCGTGATCGACACGCCGGAATAGGTTCCCGCG
This sequence comes from Actinomycetota bacterium, assembly GCA_046263075.1. GTDB lineage: Bacteria > Actinomycetota > AC-67 > AC-67 > AC-67 > JBHELL01. The sequence continues at coordinate 10,271 of JBHELL010000224.1, forward strand.
GCGACATAAACGTCTTTCGAGGCCTGATTCGCCGCCGATATCGCGACGGCGATCGTCAGCTTCGGCGACGCTTGCGTCCCGGGATTCGCGTCCGAGCCGCTCGTCGAAACGAACACCGCGCGCGAGACGTCGCCGTCGATCCCATCGCAGTTCGTGTCTTTGAAAGCAAGGTCCGGTTCGTCGATCGCGCCGGGATGGATGCTGGGATCCTTGTCGTTGCAGTCACCGGCGTCGCTCGAGTAACCGTCGCCGTCACAGTCCGCGCCGATCGGAAGGTTCACGCCGGCCCCTCTCGCGGCACACACCACGGGGTCGAGCGGACCCGCGTGCGCCGGCACGATCGCGGCCGGAAGCGCGAACACGAAGACGAGTGCGATCGGAAGATAGCGACGACGCGACATGACTGCCCCCTGAGATCCCGCCCCGGGCGACCCGGATACGGCGACCTTCGACGGGACGCGGCGAGACTCCTGCTCGGCTACGGGGTGATTTGGCCCTGCGACTTCTCATCGCCGGTCGTCGCGCTCACCGGCTGGCCCTCCGCTGCCGCCGAGCCGTTCACCGACTGCGCCAGCAATTGCGCGACGTCCAGAACCTTCAGGTCTTCGGACGCGCGCCCTTGTTGCACGGCATCCTTCGCCCCGTCGTCGAGCATGATCATGCAGTAGGGGCACGCGACCGAGACGACGTCCGGGTTCGTCTCGAGCAGCTGATCCATCCGCTCGGCGTTGATCCGCTTCCCCGTCGTCTCTTCCATCCAAAGGCGCGCGCCGCCGGCGCCGCAACAGAACGTCCGCTTCTTGCAGTTGTGCGCTTCGCGCGCGCTCACGCCCGGGATCGACTCGATGATGTGCCGCGGCTCCTCGATGACGTCGTTGTGCCGGGCCAGATAACACGGGTCGTGGTAGGCGACCTGAGCGTCGATCTCACGCGTCGGCGTGAGCTTGCCGTCGTCGATCAGACGACGGAGCAGCTCGGTATGATGGATGACCTCGAAGTTGCCACCGAACTGCGGGTACTCTCGCGCGATCGTGTTGAAGCAATGCGGGCACGACGCGACTATCTTGCGAACGCCTTTGGACTTCAGCGTCTCGATGTTCGCCTTCGCGATCTCTTGGTACAGGTACTCGTTGCCCATGCGTCGAGCCGGATCGCCGGAACAGCTCTCTTGCGGGCCGAGGATGGCATAGGAAACGCCCGCCTTCGTCATCAGCTCGGCGAACGCGCGCACGGCCTTCTTCGCGCGATCGTCGAACGCGCCAGCGCAGCCGACCCAGTACAGGTACTCGACGTCCGGGGGGATGCGGCCGTTCACTACGACGATGTCTTCTTCCATCCCGCGTGTCCAGTCGAGCCGCTTCTGCGCCGCCTCGCCCCAGGGGTTGCCGGAGTTCTCGAGGTTGCGGAGCATCAGTCCGGCTTCTTGCGGGAACGACGACTCCATCATCACGAGGTTGCGCCGCATGCCGACGATGTGATCGACGTGCTCGATATCGACGGGACATTCGTAGACGCACGCGCCGCACGTCACGCACGCCCAGATCGACTCCTCGAGGTGAACATCCCCGACGAGCTTCTTCTCCCACGGCGGCTTGTCCTCGCCGCCGGTCTCGGGCGGCGCGCCGTGCGCCGGATGCGGTGTATCTCCCGGCCCGCCGATCACCGGCTGATCCCTGCCGAGAAGGTACGGCGCCATCTCGAACATGAAGTCGCGCGTCTGCGTGATGATGAACTTCGGGTTGAGCGTCTTGTCGGTTGCCCACGCGGGACACACCGACTGGCAGCGGCCGCATTCGGTGCAGGTGATCCCGTCGAGCAGGTTCTTCCACGTGAAGTCCGTGATCTTCCCGATGCCGAAGCTCGTTTCCTCGGTCATGTTCTCCATGTCGATCTCGATCGGCGGAAGCGGGCCGAGCGCGATCGGCTGCCGTCCGAGAGGCACGTTGATCGGCGACGTGAAGATGTGCATGTGCTTCGAGTAGACGACGAGAACGAGGAAGCCGAACACGACGAATAGGTGCGCGAGCAACGCGGAATCCTCGACGAGCCGGAGCGTCGAGTGCGCGTAGCCGGCGTTCCGCAACAGGTTGCCGACGCCCCGCGAGACTAGGGCCCAGTGCGGATACGGCAACGTACCGAGCGCGTGGCGCGCGCCGCGCACGAGCACCACCGTCCAGATGACGTTGAAGATCATGAAGAGGATCAGGTAGGCCTGCCAGACGTGGCTGCCGAAGAAACGGCTCTTGCGCTGCAATCTGCGCGGGCTCGTCAGGATCCGGATCACCGCGAAGCCCGCAAGCGACACGACGACGAACAAGAAGAACGCGTCCTGCATCGCGCCGAGCCAGTCCATGTGCCCGATCCATGGGATCTTGAACCCGGGATCGAACAGCTCGCCGATGGATTCGATGAGCGTGACCTGCACGATCAAGAAACCCCAGAACGTAAGTGCGTGGAACATCCCCGGGATCGACCACTGCAGCAGCTTCTTCTGCCCGAGGACCTTCACGATCTGTGCCTTGATCTTCGAGAAGCGGTCTTCGAAGCGCGCCGGATCGGGGCGGCCGCGCGAAAGCAGATCGACGATGAAACGTGCGCGCACCGACGCGATAGCCAGACCGACGAACATGATGGCGAGACCTGCGGTGTATCGATCCAGTGCGGGCATCGGAGTCCCTTCGCCGGCGTTCCGCGCGGATTATATGGACGCCTCGCCGAGCCGCCTAACTACCGCGCGTATCGCTTGCGTTGGAAGACGTCGTGCGTGATCGAGGCGACTCGGTCGAGGAACAGCAGGCCGTTCAGATGGTCGATCTCGTGCTGGAACGCGCGCGCCTCGAACCCGGTCGCTTGGATCTCGACGTGCGCGCCGCTCGGCGATGTTCCTTCCACCACCACAACCTCCGCGCGCCGGACGTTGCCCGTGAAGTCGGGAAGGCTCATGCAGCCTTCGCGCGTCACCGACGAGCCGTCCGCTCGCGCGATCCGTGGGTTGATCATGACGACGAGCCCGTGATTGTGGGGCGCTTTCTTGTGCCCGCTCACGTCCAGGCAGAAGGCGCGCGCGCCGACGCCGATCTGCGGTGCGGCGAGCCCGACGCACGCAGGGGAGGCACGCATCGTGTCGACGAGGTCGCGCGCGATCTGCTCGGCGAACTCCCCCGGCGCGATCTCGGCGGCCGGGAGCTTCAGCACCGCGGCCGGGAATCGCAGGACCTCCCGGACCGGCACTACAGCGTTTCCGGCTCCGACGGATGGATCGACACCTCGACGCCGAGCTCGCGCGCGCTGCCGACCAGCTCGCTTTCGATGGCGGCCGGATTCGCATCCACTGGGAGCGTCACTTCGAGCAACATCACATATACGAACGTCGGCCCTTCGACGATGTGCGTCGCGAGGTCGCGGATGTTCACTCGCTGCGCCGCGAGCACCGCGGAGATCTTCGCGACGATCCCGGGCTTGTCGGCCCCGTACACGCTCACGACGTACTCGTCCCCCTCCGCGTGCCCGGTGGGTGCGCCGGTTGCGGGACGTACGGCGACGATGAGATCGAGTCGCTCCGCCGGCACGGCCAGCGCGCGCTCCAGCGGCTCGACGCCGACGCCGTCCGGCAGCGACACCATCAGCATCATCGAGAAGTGACCGCCGAGGATCGCCATCCGCGAGTCCTCGATGTTCGCGCCGACGTCGAAGAGGACGCTCGTGACCGCCGCGACGACCCCGGGACGATCGACCCCAACGGCCGTTATCGATGCATGCATCGGGTGGAGGCTACTGCAACAGTTGCCGTACCGATGGCGGGGGGTCGAGCCCTTCGGTATCCGCGACCGCCTCGAGGAACCTCATCTGCAGCGGTACTTCGCCCGCCCATATCGGCAGGGCGTAGTCCTCGTCGTCGTCGATCGGCGGACCCGTTCGGATCTTCGCGGAGGCTTCCATGATCGGGACGCGCAGCACGAGCGTCGAGGCGAGCTCCTTGCCGCTGGGCGCGCGCACCTCGTCCCATCGGCCCGGCGTGACGTGCTCCACCACCGCGCGCAGCGCGCGCAGCTTCTCGCCGGTATCGCTCACCGCCGTCGCGTTCCCGATGACGACCACCGATCGGTAGTTCATCGAGTGATGCATGGCGGAGCGCGCCAGGATCAACCCATCGACGATCGTCGCCGTCACGCACACCGCGGCGCCGTCTTTCAGAGTCGTCAGCATCCCGCTCGCCGTCGAGCCGTGCAGGTAGAGGTGGGAGCCGATCCGAGCGTGGATCGTCGGCAGCACGAACGGCGTCCCGTCTCGCGCGAAACCGACGTGGCAGATCGGCGCCTCGTCGAGGATGGCGTGGACCGTCTGCTCGTCGTACCGCCCGCGCTCGCGCTTGCGCGTCACTTCGGTGCGGCGGGTTCTCAACTCCATAGCCGCACGCTACCCGGGGCAGTGCGCGCGCCGTCCGGATTTCTTATCGTCGAGCCGTGCGTCGCGCGCTGCTCGTGCTGGTGATTCTGTGCGCGTGCTCGTCCTCGCAACCGCCGCGGCTGTTCGACGTGGCGTTCCGCGGGCGCGCGACGGTAACCATCCACGCCGAGCTCGCCGACACCGACGCTGCGCGCGAGCGCGGGCTCATGGGCCGCACGTCGCTCGCGCCCAACGCGGGGATGCTATTCACTTGGCCGGCGCCGGAGACCCACCAGTTCTACATGTTCAAGACCCTAATCCCCCTCGACCTGGTGGCCATCAAGTCGGGGCGGGTCACCGTGGTCACGACCATGACCCCCTGCCGGTCCTTCGACCCAGATGCCTGCCCGACCTACCCGACCGGCGTCGCCGATGCCGTCCTCGAGATCGCCGGTGGGACGGCGGCACGGCTCGGCATCGTCGTCGGCAGCCTCGCGGCGTACCACTGCACGAACTGCCCTGCCTAGCGGGAATATAGCCGCTGACCTGCGGCGTTATCGCTGTCAGATTTGACAACAAGACGCTCAAGTATCTACAGTGTCTTTCGATAAGAAGCTTATAAGGAGGCAGCAGATGGCCAAGGCAGTGGGGATCGACCTCGGGACGACGAATTCCGTCATCGCGTTCCTGGAGGCCGGCGAGCCGACGGTGGTACCGAACGCGGAAGGCGCGCGCACGACACCGAGCGTCGTTGCATACGCGAAGTCGGGCGGGGAGATCCTCGTCGGCGAGGTCGCGAAGCGCCAGGCGATCACGAACCCCGACCGGACCGTCCGATCGATCAAGCGCGAGATGGGGCGCAAGGACTGGTCGCTCGACATCGACGGGAAGAAGTGGATCCCGCAGGAGATCAGCGCGCAGATCCTGACGAAGCTGAAGCGCGACGCCGAGGCCTACCTCGGCGACAAGGTCACCCAAGCGGTCGTCACCGTTCCTGCCTACTTCGACGACGCGCAGCGCCAAGCCACGAAGGAAGCCGGGGAGATCGCCGGCCTCGAGGTCTTGCGCATCATCAACGAGCCGACCGCGGCCGCCCTTGCGTACGGGCTCGACAAGGGCGGGAAAGAGCAGACGGTGCTCGTGTTCGACCTCGGCGGCGGAACGTTCGACGTGTCGCTGCTCGAGATCGGTGAAGGCGTCTTCGAGGTCAAGGCCACGCATGGTGACACGCATCTCGGCGGCGACGATTGGGACCAGCGAGTGATCGACTGGCTCGTCACGCAGTTCAAGAACAAGGAAGGCGTGGACCTCTCGAAAGATCGGATGGCCCTGCAGCGCCTGAAGGAGGCCGCGGAGAAGGCGAAGATCGAGCTGTCGCAGACGTCTGAGACCACGATCAACCTTCCGTTCGTCACTGCGACCGCCGAAGGGCCGAAGCACCTCGAAGAGAAGCTGTCGCGCGCGGAGTTCGAGCGCATGACGGCCGATCTCGTCGACCGGTGCCGCACGCCGTTCGAGCTCGCGATCAAAGACGCCGGGATCGACGTCTCCAAGATCGATCACGTGATCCTCGTCGGCGGCTCGACGCGCATGCCGATGATCCAGGAGCTCGTGCGCAAGCTGACCGGCGGTAAGGAGCCGCACAAGGGCGTGAACCCCGACGAGGTCGTCGCGGTCGGCGCTGCGATCCAGGCGGGCGTGCTCAAGGGCGAGGTCAAGGATGTTTTGCTGCTCGACGTGACACCGCTCACACTCGGCATCGAGACGCTCGGCGGCATCTTCACGAAGCTGATCGAGCGCAACACGACGATCCCGACGCGCAAGAGCGAGATCTTCTCGACGGCGGCAGACAACCAGACGTCGGTCGAGGTGCACGTCCTCCAAGGCGAAGGTGAGATGGCGACTTCGCACGCCGTTCGATCGCTCGGCAAGTTCCAGCTGATGGGTATCCCACCGGCACCGCGTGGGATGCCGCAGGTCGAGGTCACGTTCGACATCGATGCGAACGGCATCGTCAACGTGTCCGCGAAGGATCTCGCCACCGGCAAGCAGCAAGCGATGACGATCACCGGCGGCACAGCGTTGCCGCGCGAAGACGTCGACAAGATGGTGCGCGAAGCGGAGCAGTACGCGAACGAGGACCGGGCGCGCCGCGACGAGGCAGAGACGCGCAACCAAGCGGACAACCTCGCCTACCAAGCGGAGAAGCTGATCGCCGACTCCGGCGACGCCATGGCCGCGTCGGACAAGGAAGACCTGCAGAAGCACGTCACCGCGGCGAAAGAGGCACTCGCCGGGACCGATATCGCCGCGGTCAAGAACGCGAGCGACGCTTTGATGAGCACGTTCCAGCGTGTCGGCGCTGCGATGCACCAGCACGCCCAGCAAGCCGGGCAGCAGGAGGCGCCCGGCACCGGTGGTGCGGGAGACGTCGTCGATGCCGAGATCGTGGACGAAGGTGGTGACGCGTCGTGAGCGACTCGGCACATCACGAGGTGAAAGTGACGAACAAACGCGTGCTCGACGAGGAGTCGCTCGCCGCCGAGCCGTCCCAAGAAGACGCGACGCCCGAGGACACCAGCTCGGAGGTGGATACCGCGCGCGCGGAAGCGGCCCAGCATCTTGACGATCTGCGTCGCGTGCAAGCGGAGTTCGAGAACTACCGGAAGCGCGTCCTGAAAGAGCAGACCGCGCTCGCCGAGCGCGCGTCGGGTGGCGTCGTCGAGCGGATCCTCCCTGTGCTCGACGATTTCGAGCTCGCGTTGATGGCCGCCGACCGGACGAAGGACTACGAGTCGATGGTGCGCGGTGTCGAGCTCGTGTACTCGAAGCTGCGCGAGGTGCTCGAGAAGGAAGGCCTCGAGCGGATCGATGTGCTCGAGAAGCGGTTCGATCCGGAGCTGCACGAGGCGGTCATGCATTCCGAGGGCGACGGCGAGGAGCTCGTCGTCGTCGACGAGATGCGTCCGGGATACAAGCTGGGCGGCCGCGTTCTTCGTCCTGCGATGGTGAAGGTCGCGCGCGGGAAGGCGACGGGATGAACGGGTCGCGCGCGTGGTTCGAGAAGGACTTCTACAAGGTCCTCGGTGTCGGCGAGAAGGCGAGCGCCGACGAGATCAAGCGCGCGTACAAGAAGCTGGCTCGTCAGTACCACCCCGACAAGAACCCGGGCGACAAGGTCGCCGAAGAGAAGATGAAAGACATCTCCGAGGCGTACGACGTTCTCTCGGACCAGAAGAAACGTGACGAGTACGACCAGATGCGGCGGCTCGCACAGTCCGGGTACGTCGGCGGCCAGCCGGGCGGCCAGTGGCAGACGACGATCAACATGGAAGACATCCCATTCGATCTCGGCGACGTGTTCGGCGGGATCTTTGGGAACGCGCGCGGCAGGCGGCACAACGCGCGCGGATCGGACCTCGAAGCGGTCGCGCGCATCTCGTTCGAGGACGCGGTCCACGGAACGACGATCGACGCAGGCGGGTCGAAGGTGAAGATCCCGCCGGGGATCAAGGACGGCGCGCGCATCCGAGCGCGCGGCCGCGGCGCATCCGGCGCCGGCGGGTCGGGCGACCTCTACGTGCGTGTCGAGGTGGAGAAGCATCCGGTGTTCGGCCGGAACGACTTCGATCTGACGGTTCCGATGCTTGTGCCGTTCACGACCGCGGCTCTCGGAGGCACCATTGAAGCGCCGACGCTCGACGGCGAGCCCGTTCGGATCAAGATCCCGGCCGGGACGCAGCCGGGCCGCACGTTCCGCGTCCGGGGCCGCGGGATCGCGAAGAGCAAGGGGGGCGCGGGCGATCTGCTCGTGACCGTGAACGTGATGGTGCCCGAGAAGTTGAGCGACGAACAGAAGGATCTGCTCGATCGATTCGCGCGGTCGATGAACGGCGCTGCGCGCGCGAGCGCGAAGATGACGGAGGAATGATGGCGAAGAAGTTCCCGACGCCGAAGACGGCGAAGCGCGTGACGGACGACCGAGCCGTGTACGTCATCTCGATCGCCGCAGAGCTTGCCGGCGTGCATCCGCAAACGTTGCGGATGTACGAGCGCAAAGGACTCCTTCGCCCTGCGCGCACGGCGGGTCGCGCGCGCCGGTATTCGGCGCGCGACATCGCGCACGTCTCGATGATCCAAGAGCTGACGCAGGAGCACCGGCTGAGTCTGTCCGGTGTCGAGATGGTCATGTCGCTGCAGCGCCAGATCGAAGAGATGGCAGATCAGGTCGACCGGCTCCGTCGCGAAGCAGACCGGATGCGCAAAGCGATCCATGAGGCGACGGCAACGCGCGCGCTCGTACCCGTGAAACGACTCGGAGAGTGACGTGAACCTCGAACGACTGACGCTCAAGTCCCAGCAGGCGATCTTCGCCGCGCAGAAGCTCGCGCAGCAGAAGAGCCATCAGGCGGTCGAGCCGGAGCATCTGCTCTACGGGTTGCTCGGCGATCCCGAAGGCGTCGTCTATCCGGTCGTGCAGAAGCTCGGCGTCGAGCCGCGCGCGCTCCGCCGGCGCGCGGAAGAGCTGATCGAGCGCATCCCGCGCGTCCACGTGACCGGCGAGCAGCCGCAGCCCGGCGCGTCCCCCTCGTTCCTCCGCGTGATCGAGCGCGCGGAAGAGGAAGCGAGGCGGCTGACGGACGAATACGTCTCGACGGAGCACCTGCTGCTGGCCTTGACCGACGTGAGCGGCTCGACGGCGTCGCTCCTGAAAGACAACGGCATCACGCCGGCGCGCGTTCTCGAAGCGCTCGCAAACGTTCGAGGAACGCAACGCGTCACGTCTCAGGATCCCGAATCGACGTTCCAAGCGCTCGAGAAGTACTCGCGCGATCTCACGGATCTCGCGCGCCGAGGGAAGCTCGACCCGGTGATCGGACGTGACGATGAGGTGCGGCGCGTGATCCAGGTCTTGTCGCGACGCACGAAGAACAACCCCGTGCTTATCGGCGAGCCGGGTGTCGGCAAGACGGCGATCGTGGAAGGACTGGCGCAACGCATCGTGTCCGGCGATGTGCCGGAAGGACTGAAGAACAAGCGCGTGATCTCGCTCGACCTCGGCGCGATGGTCGCGGGCGCCAAATATCGCGGAGAGTTCGAAGAGCGGCTGAAGGCCGTGCTGAAGGAGATCACCGAGTCCGAGGGTGAGGTCGTCACCTTCATCGACGAGCTGCATACCGTGGTCGGCGCGGGAGCCGCCGAAGGCGCGATGGACGCCGGAAACATGATCAAGCCGATGCTCGCGCGCGGTGAGCTGCGGCTGGTCGGAGCGACGACACTCGACGAATATCGGAAGCACATCGAAAAGGACGCGGCGCTCGAGCGGCGGTTCCAGCCGGTCGTCGTCGGCGAGCCCTCCGTGGAGGACACGATCGCGATCCTCCGCGGGTTGAAGGAGCGGTACGAGGTCCATCACGGCGTGCGCATAACCGATGCCGCGCTCGTCGCGGCCGCGATGTTGTCGAACCGGTACGTGACCGGCCGCTTCCTCCCGGACAAGGCGATCGATCTCGTGGACGAAGCCGCGTCGCGCCTCCGTATCGAGATCGATTCGATGCCGACCGAGATCGACGAGGTCGAGCGCGAGCTGAAACGTGCGGAGATCGAGCGTGCAGCTCTGCGCAAGGAAACCGACCCTGTATCCGTCGAGCGGTACCAGCGGCTCGACCAAGAGATAGCCGACGTTCAAGAACAGCTACAAGCGATGAAGGCCCATTGGTCGCAAGAGAAGGAAGCGGTCGATCGCATCCGTAACTTGAAGACGACCATCGAGGAAACGCGGTCCGCAGGCGAGCGCGCGGAGCGCGACGGCGACCTCGAGCGTGCCGCGGCGTTGCGGTACGGCGATCTGCCCACACTCGAGAGAGAGCTGGCACAAGCGAGCGCAGCGCTCGACGCGTTGCAAGGTGCGGGACAGCGGTACCTCAAAGAAGAGGTCGACGAGGAAGACGTCGCAGAAGTGGTCAGCAAATGGACCGGCATCCCCATCTCGAAGCTGATGGAAGGCGAGGTCGCAAAGCTCGTCCACATGGAGGACAACCTTCACGCGCGAGTCGTCGGTCAAGACGACGCCATCGAGGCGGTGTCGAATGCGATCCGCCGCGCGCGCAGCGGGTTGTCGGACCCGAACCGTCCGATCGGGTCGTTCATCTTCCTCGGACCGACCGGCGTCGGGAAGACGGAGCTCGCGCGCGCGCTGGCGGAGTTCCTCTTCGACGACGAGAAGGCACTGGTCCGCATCGACATGAGCGAGTACCAAGAACGGCACACGGTGTCGCGCCTGATCGGGGCGCCGCCCGGCTACGTCGGTTACGACGAAGGCGGGCAGCTGACCGAGGTGGTGCGCCGTCGCCCGTATTGCGTGCTGCTGCTGGACGAGATCGAGAAGGCGCATCCGGACGTGTTCAACGTTCTGCTGCAGTTGCTCGACGAAGGGCGGTTGACCGACGGACAAGGCCGGACGGTCGACTTCCGGAACACGATCGTGATCATGACGTCGAACCTCGGCTCTCACGTCATCATGGATCCGACGCTGTCGGACGACCAGGTTCGTGATTCGGTGATGGCCGAGATGCGCGCGCACTTCCGGCCGGAGTTCCTCAACCGGGTCGACGACGTCCTTATCTTCCATCGCCTGACGCAGGACCACTTGCGCGCGATCGTCGACATCCAGCTTCGCGGGCTGGCTCGACGGTTGGCGGACCGCGGGATCACGCTCGCGCTGACCGACAAGGCGCGCGAGTGGCTGGCCGAGCGCGGCTTCGACCCGACGTACGGCGCGCGCCCGCTGCGGCGGCTCATCCAGAAGGAGATCCAAGACCAGCTCGCGTTGAAGCTGTTGCAGGGCGAGTTCGCCGAAGGTCAGACCGTTGAAGTCGACGCCGGCGACGCCGGACTGACGTTCCGGAACGCCTAGGGCCTCGTGCGGGTTAGGCGCGGCCGAGGAGCGTGATCTGCGCGCGGCGCGTGCGTCCGCGATCGAGCTCGACGAAGAAGATCCGTTGCCAGCGTCCGAGTGCAAGCGCACCGTCTTTGCTCGGCAACATCACGGACGGAGACGACAGGAAGGCCGCGCGCACGTGCGCGTACCCGTTCGGCGCTTCGTCTTCCTCTTCGTGCGGTGCGTCGTTGTGATCGTAATGACCGTCGGTGGGTGCCAGACGCTCCAGCGCTCGCACGAAGTCGCGTGCGAATCCCGGCTCGTTCTCGTTGACGATGACCGCGCACGTCGTGTGTGGTGAGGCGACGAGGGCGAAGCCTTCCGCGATGTCGGTTTCGGTGACGAGCCCGCGCACCTGCTCGGTGATGTCGATCATCTCGGACGTCGTCGCGGTGCGGAGCGGGATGTCGACGCTGACGGTGCGAACGTCGCCGCTCGTCGAGAAAGCCGCGAGCAGCGTCTCGGTTTCGCGCTGCAGATTCTTGATGGTTTCCCTCCCGGGTCGGGCGGCCTAAGCGTACCCGTTTCCGCCGCCGGCTTCCCCGCCCGAACGGCCAGTGGCAAGGGTACCCGCCGCCGTCCTCATCGACGCAATGCGGCCGAGACGTCCGCGAAGATGTCGAGCGGCGCGATGACCTCTCCGATGCGCGCGTTCAGTGCCTCGAAACCCATCTCTTCTTCGGGGTCGAGCGTTTCCAGCCCCGCGCGCGCCTCGAGGATCGCGGCGCGGCACTTCGTCCATTCGTGCACCTGCTCAATATCGTGCCACGACTCCAGAGCGGTGGTTGCGGCATCCAGGTGTCTGCTCATGTCCTCGATCGCCTGCGCGAGCGGCACGCCGGGATCGCGCGACATCGGAACGGCGGCGATCAGCGCACGCTGCGCGGCATCGACGTGCGTGACGGTTGCGCGGAAGCCTGCGCGCAGGCGTTCGCGCGCAGGGTCGGCTCGGCGACGGAGCAGCGGCATGGCGGACCGAGCCTACGTTGCGCCGGTCTTGGGGCAAATCCATACTGCGCTCGATGGAGCTGCTGGAGCTGGCCGTCGACGTCGCGCGCGCTGCCGGCGCCCTGCTGCTCGACCGGTTCGGGCGCGCGCACGAAGGTGTCGGAACGAAGTCGAGCGCGACCGACATGGTGAGCGACGCCGATCGCGCGGCCGAAGCTTTCATCCTCGGCGCGATCGGGTGCGCGCGCCCAGACGACGGCTTCCTCGCGGAAGAGGGCGGAGCCACGCGGACGCGAAGCGGCGTCACATGGGTGATCGACCCACTCGATGGAACGACGAACTTCTTGTACGGGATCCCGCAGTGGTGCGTGAGCATTGCAGCGACGGAGGCCGGCGGTACGGTCGCGGGTGCCGTGTTCGATCCCGTGCGCGATGAGATGTTCGCAGCGGCGCGCGGATCCGCCGCGACGCTGAACGGAACGACGATCAGGACGCGTGCAGAGACCGACCTCGCGCGCGCGCTCGTCGCGACCGGTTTCTCGTACGACGCCGGCGAGCGCGCGATCGCAGGGCGCATGATGGCCGGCATCGTCCCCCGCGTCCGCGACGTCCGCCGCGCGGGTTCGGCGGCGCTCGACTTGTGCTTCGTCGCGTGCGGGAGGCTCGACGGATATTACGAAGCGCCTTCGCATCCCTGGGATCTGGCGGCTGGTGAGCTGATCGTGCGCGAGGCCGGCGGTCGCACCGAGGTGATGGAGCAGATCGGGCCCGGCGGTCCCGGGTTGATCGCCGGCGCCGCAGGCATCTTCGACGCGCTGCGCGCGCTCGTCATCGAGGTTCACCCAGCGACTAGCATCTCGCGCGATGGATGAAAAGGTGGATGACGGCGCGATGAACGCCAGCGCGACGGAAGACCCCGTCCAACGACTTGCGTATCACGACAAGCTCGGGATCGAGATCGAAGAAGCGACCGCGGATCGCGTCGTCGCGACGATGCCCGTCGATGGCAACACGCAACCCGACGGGATCCTGCACGGAGGCGCGACGATGTCGATCGTCGAGTCGCTTGCGTCGCTCGGCGCTGCGCTCGCGGCCGGGTGGCCTGAGAACTTCGTCGCGGGCCAGCAGCAAACGTGCAATTTCATCTCGGCCGTATCGTCCGGGCGCGTGCGCGCGGTAGCGACGCCGCTGCATAAGGGCAAGACGACGCAGGTGTGGGACGTCGATGTCACCGCCGTCGAGACCGGGCGGCGTGTCGCCGCCGGACGTGTAACGCTCGCCGTGCGCCCGAGGCGCGGTTCGAACGAGCAACCCTCTCGGGGGTAAGGTTCCGGCCGCACGAACGCACGAATCTACGGGGTGAGTCACATGGCCGACGCACGACTCGAACAAACCGCGCGCGAGCTGGTCGCGAAAGGGAAGGGCATCCTCGCGGCCGATGAGAGCGACGGGACGATCAAGAAACGCTTCGCCAAGATCGGCGTCGAGAACACCGAGGACAACCGGCGCGCGTACCGCGACATGCTGTTCACGACGCCGGGCGCAGAGGAGTTCATCTCGGGTGTCATCTTGTTCGACGAGACGATCCGTCAAAAGAGCCTCGACGGAACACCGTTCCCCGAGCTGCTCGCGAAACGCGGCGTCATCCCGGGCATCAAGGTGGACACCGGAGCCAAGGAGCTCGCCAAGTCACCGGAAGAGACGGTGACCGAAGGGCTCGACGGGTTGCGCGGCCGCTTCGAAGCGTACGTGAAGCTCGGCGCGCGCTTCGCGAAATGGCGTGGCGTCTACACGATCAAGGGGAACGAGCTGCCCACGCGCTACGCGGTCGACGTGAACGCGCACGCACTCGCGCGCTATGCGACGCTCGCGCAGGAATGTGGGCTCGTCCCGATCGTCGAGCCGGAAGTTCTCATGGACGGCGATCACACGATCGAGCGCGCGTACCAAGTGACGACCGACGTGCTGCAGTCGGTGTTCGCGGAGCTCTACGACCAGCGAGTGCGTTTCGAAGAGATGTTGTTGAAGCCGAACATGGTGCTGTCCGGGTACTCCTCGAAGTCGCAAGCAGGGGTGAAGGAAGTCGCGGAAGCGACGGTCGCGTGCTTGAAGGCCACCGTTCCGTCGGCGGTCCCCGGCATCGTTTTCCTCTCGGGCGGCCAGACCGACGAGCTCGCAACTGCACATCTCAACGCGATGAACCAGCTCGGCGATCTCCCGTGGGAGCTTTCGTTCAGCTACGGGCGCGCGCTGCAGGCGCCGTCGCTGCAAGCATGGGGCGGCAAGACGGCGAACGTGGATGCCGGGAAGGCCGCATACCTGAAGCGCGCGCGGCTCAACGGGGCGGCGCGCTTCGGCAAGTACACCGACCACATGGAGGCAGCCTGATGGCCGTCATCAAGACGATCGATCTCGTCGGTGTATCGACGGAATCCTGGCGCGATGCCGCGCAAGCGGCGCTGAACGAGGCATCGAAGACGTTGCGAGGCATCGAGGCGATGGAAGTCCTCGAGACGTCGGCCGAGGTCGAAGGCGATCGCATCAAGGAATACCAAACGCACGTGCGCATCCGGTTCCGGATCGAACGGTAGATCCTTCGCTCACCTGAAGCGGAACGCGAGCGCGTGGTGCGTCCCGTCGTTCAGCAACACGTCGAACAGACGGCACGTGCCGCTCCATGCGGCGTCCGTCTTCCATTTGAGCATGTACGCGTCCGACGCTGCGTCGTAGCTGATCGCCGCCGCCGTTGCAGACACCGTTCCGGCAGGCGCGCGCGTCCCGCAGTCGACCTGCGACGTCGACAGCGCCGCGATCACGCCGAGCCCTTTGTTCCCGCTCAAGGAGAACTTCACGGGCGTGGACCCTCCCGCCTTCTGATCGTTGAGGGCGGTGTTCGATTGCGGCGAGAAGAACCCGGCGAAGCGGTACACGACGTTGTACGCGCAGAAGACGGTGGACGTGTTCCCGGCGAGATCGGATGTCGCGAACGAGAGCGAACGGGTCCCGACGCCGGATGTATCCGCGCTCGCGGACAGCGTCGCGGCAACGGGGCCCGACGTGGCGTCATCGACCGTCGCGGTAAGCGTTGCAGCGTCGCCGAGCACGAACGTCGGGACCGTCGGGCATACGATCGCAGGTGCGACGGTATCGATCTTCAGGCCGGTTGCCGCAGCGCCGGTGGTGCAGTTGTCTGCTGCGTCGCACACCGTTCCCGGCTCGACGGAAACCGAAGATCCGTTGGTGGTCGTGCTCCTCGTGAACGAGCACGATGCACCGGTGCACGGCGATGCGACTCCGGAG
>JBHELL010000225.1:0-5515 GCA_046263075.1 Actinomycetota bacterium
GTGGATGTTGCGGCCCTTGTACGTCACCTCGAGCGTGTCGCGGTTGTAACGCTTGCCTTTGCACACTTCACAAGGCACGTAGATGTCCGGCAGGAAATGCATCTCGATCTTGATCTGCCCGTCACCCGCGCATGCTTCGCAACGACCGCCGCTCACGTTGAAGCTGAAGCGGCCCGGCTTGTACCCGCGCACGCGCGCTTCCGGGGTCTGCGCGTACAGGTTCCGGATGTGGTCGAAGACACCGATGTACGTCGCGGGATTGGAGCGCGGCGTCCGCCCGATCGGGGCCTGATCGACGTTGACCACTTTGTCGAAGTGTTGCAATCCGGCGATCGCGCGATGTTTCCCGGCGACCTGTTTCGATCCGTAGATCTTGTTCATGAGCGCCGGGTACAACGTGTCGGCCAGCAAGGACGACTTCCCGCTCCCGGACACGCCGGTGATCGTTATGAAGCATCCGATCGGGAACCTGACGTCGACGTCTTTCAGGTTGTTTTGGCGCGCGCCCTTCAGCGTCAGCCAATCGCCTGCCGGCGCTCGACGCGTCGCCGGCACCGCGATCTGCTTACGGCCGGAGAGGTACAGACCGGTGGACGACGCTGCATGCTTGAGCAAGCCGGCAACCGGACCTGCGTAGACGATCTCGCCGCCGTGCTCCCCGGCACCGGGGCCGATGTCGACGATGTAGTCGGCGGTTGCGATCGTCGCTTCGTCGTGCTCCACGACGATCAGGGTGTTGCCGAGATCACGCAGACGGATCAGCGTCTCGATGAGACGGTGGTTATCGCGTTGATGGAGCCCGACGGACGGCTCGTCCAAGATGTAGAGGACGCCGACCAGGCCGGATCCGATCTGTGTGGCGAGCCGGATGCGTTGCGCTTCGCCGCCTGCGAGCGTCGCGCTCGAACGTTCGAGCGTCAGATAGTCGAGACCCACGTCCAGCAGGAACCCGAGGCGCGCGGCGATCTCCTTCACGATCCGGTCGGCGATGTGGTGCTCGCGTTCGCTCAGCTCGAGCGACCGGAGGAACTTGTCGCTGTCCGCGATCGACATCGACGTGAGCTCCCAGATGTTCTTCTCGCCGAGCGTCACGGCGAGCGATTCAGGCTTGAGGCGCGCGCCCTTGCACTCGGGGCATGGGATCTCGCGCATGTATTGCTCGATCTTCCCGATCGCGTACTCGGACTCGGCGCGCTCGTGCTGCCGCTCGAGCCAGTTCACGACCCCTTCGAAGTGGGTGTGGTACGAGCGTATGCGGCCGTAGCGATTGCGGTATCGAACGTAGATGAGCTCGTCTTCGTCGATGCCGTACAGGAAGGCATCTTTCTGTTGCTTCGTCAGTTTCCGCCACGGCGCGCTCATCTTGATCTTCAGATGTCCCGCGACGGCTTCCACGAGCTTGTCGAAGTACTCGGTCCTGCCGCCCTGCCACGGGTGGAACGGCCGGTCTTGCAGGGCAACCTCTTGGTCGGGCACGACGAGCTCGGGGTCGACCTCCAGGTGCGTGCCGAGCCCGTCGCATCGCGGGCACGCGCCGTACGGCGAGTTGAACGAGAAGTTGCGCGGTTGCGGCTCTTCGAACGACAAGCCGTCGAACAAGCATGCGAGGTGTTGTGAGTACATGTCGACCCGTCCGTCATCGACGAGCTCGATGGCGACCATGCCGTCGGCGAGCCCGAGCGCGGTCTCGATCGAATCCGTCAGGCGTCTCTCGATGCCGTCCTTCATGACGAGCCGGTCGACGATGATGTCGATGTCGTGCTTGTAGTAGCGGTCGAGCCTGATCTTCTCGCTGAGCTCTTTGACGTCCCCGTCCACCTTCGCGCGCGCGAAGCCCTTCTTCGCGAGGTCTTGCAGCAACTCTTCGTATTCGCCTTTGCGGCCACGCACGACCGGCGCGAGGACCTGGAACCGCGTGCCCTCGGGCAGCGCGCGCACCTGGTCGACGATCTGGTCCGGCGTTTGCCGCGCGATGGGGCGTCCGCATTTCGGACAATGCGGCTTGCCGACACGCGCGTAGAGCAAGCGCAGGTAGTCGTAGATCTCGGTCACCGTTCCGACGGTCGAGCGAGGGTTCTGCGACGCCGTCTTCTGGTCGATCGAGATCGCCGGCGATAGGCCGTCGATGAAATCGACGTCCGGTTTCTCCATCTGGCCGAGGAACTGGCGGGCGTACGCGCTCAGGCTTTCGACGTATCGACGCTGCCCTTCGGCGTAGATCGTGTCGAACGCGAGGCTGGACTTCCCAGAGCCGCTTATGCCGGTGAAGACGATCAGCTTGTCACGCGGCAGGTCGAGGTGAACGTTCTTCAGGTTGTGCTCGCGCGCGCCGTGGATGACGAGCGAGCCACTCGTCGAGGTCGCGCGCGCGGGAACCTCTGCCGCGGTCGCGCGCGCGGGATTGCCCCTCGCTCGTGCGGGTGCTTCAACCGGTTTCTTGGTTGTCTTCCGTGCCTGGCTCACTCGATCGCGACCCGAACCATCCCATCGACGACTTCGACCTCGTACGTCTCGACCGGCTCGGTCGCCGGCCCTTGCAGCACCTCACCGGTGGTCAGGTTGAACTGCGACCCATGCCCGGGACATTCCAGAACGCCCTCACCGACCAGGTCGCCCTCACCGAGTGGGAAGTTCGCGTGCGTACATTCGTTCTGAAGCGCGTAGAACTGTCCCCCTGTGTGGACGATCGCGATCTCGCGGCCGTCAAACTCGATGACGGCAGCCGTTTCCGGAACGATCTAGTCCGCCGGGGTGGCGTCTACGAAGTCCGGCATTTCGAGCTCCGCCTCCCTTGGTCTGCCCGCTGCTCCATGATAGGTGTAGCCCCGTCGAGCGGGGCCGCCCATACATCCGCCGCCGCCGGGACGAGCCGAGGATAGACGATGCCCGTGACACCTATCGAGGCCGAAACACTCCGCGAAGTCCTCCGGCACTTCGCGGCCGGCGTCACCGTGATCACCTCGATCAACGAAGAGGGCCACCCGGCCGGGATGACCGCAACCGCGTTCACAGCGGTTTCGCTGAAGCCCCCGATGGTGCTCGTCTGCGTGGACGCCAACGCGCGCACCCGGCGCGCGATCGAGGGCCACACCGCATTCGCGGTGAACGTGCTCGCGGCCGACCAGGAAGCCGTGGCTCGGCAGTTCGCTTCGAAGATCCACGACAAGTTCTCCGGCATCCCATGGCGCCACGGGACGACGGGAGTGCCCGTCATCGACGACTCCCTCGCGCGGCTCGAATGCCGCGTCCATCAGGCGGTCGAGGCGGGGACGCATGTTGTCTACATCGGGGAAGTTCTGGCCGTCGGCTTACGGCCGGGCGCGCGCGACCCGCTCGTCTATTACGACGCGACATACCGCGCGCTCGGCGACTGATCGGCGGCCGAGGATGGCCGCTCTTTCACCGCGATAGGCTGGCACCTGTGGCCTAAACGCAAACGAAAGGCTCCGATCATGCCGGGTTCCCCCGAACAGCTCACGACCGCAGGAGGATCCGTCGGGTACTACCCCCTGACGCGCGCGGCCGACGAACGACGTCTGGAGCAGCTCCCGTATATCGTCCGCATCTTCATCGAGGACGTGCTCCGTCATCTGGGCGCCGGAGCCGACGACGAGCACCTGGAAGCGCTGCTCGGCTGGCCGAAGATGTCCGACATCGAGTTCCCCTTCCGGCCTTCGCGCGTGGTTCTGCAAGACTTCACGGGCGTGCCGGTCGTTGCCGACCTCGCCGCAATGCGCGCGGGGGTCGCGCGGTGGGACGGCGATGTCACGAGGGTCAACCCACAGGTCCCGGTGGATCTCGTGATCGACCACTCGGTGCAGGTCGACGCATTCGGGACGCGCGAATCGTTCGCGCGCAACGTGCAGATGGAGGTCGCCCGCAACCGCGAGCGGTACCAGTTCCTCCGCTGGGCACAGCAGGCATTCGACCGCTTCCGGGTCGTGCCGCCCGGCTCGGGCATCGTGCACCAGGTGAACCTCGAGCACCTCGCGACGGTCATCGCCACCCGCGACGGATTGGCGTTCCCCGACACGCTCGTCGGCACCGACTCACACACCACCATGATCGGCGGCGTGGGTGTGCTCGGATGGGGCGTCGGCGGCATCGAAGCGGAGGCAGCGATGCTCGGCGAGCCGGTGAACATGCTCGTCCCCGAGGTGGTAGGTGTGCGGCTCGTCGGATCGATGCGCGAAGGCACGACCGCGACCGACCTCGTCCTGTCCCTGACGGAGCTGCTGCGCAAGCACGGCGTTGTCGGGCGCTTCGTCGAGTTCGTCGGCCCGGGCTTGCAGGCGCTTACCGTGCCCGACCGCGCGACGGTATCGAACATGTCGCCGGAGTACGGAGCGACCGAAGGCTTCTTCCCCGTCGACGATCAGACTCTGGCTTACCTGCGCGGGAGTAGCCGCCCGGCCGAGGTCGTCGAACTCGTCGAGCGGTACGCGAAAACCCAGGGGTTGTTCCATACGGCGTCGACCCCCGACCCCGCGTACGACGACATGATCGAGTTCGACCTCGGCATCGTCGAGCCGTCCGTCGCCGGACCGCGTCGCCCGCAGGACCGCGTCGCGCTGCCGAACCTGCGCTCGACCTTCCGCGAAGCGATCGCGCGCGACCCCGTTTCGAGCGCGCCGGTTCGGGACGGCTCGGTCGTCATCGCCGCGATCACGTCCTGCACGAACACGTCGAACCCATCCGTGATGCTCGGCGCAGGGTTGCTCGCGCGCAACGCGCTCGCGCGCGGGTTGACCGTGAAGCCGACCGTGAAGACGTCGCTGGCGCCGGGCTCGCCGGTCGTCATCGATTACCTGCAGCGCGCCGGTTTGGTCGAGCCGCTCGAGCAGCTCGGCTTCTTCCTTGTCGGATTCGGTTGCACGACCTGCATCGGGAACTCCGGTCCGCTCCCCGACGAGGTCGCCGCCGCCATCGGTGGGTCGGACCTTTCGGTCGCTGCCGTGCTGAGCGGCAACAGGAACTTCGAAGGACGTATCCACCCGCAGGTGAAGCTGTCGTTCCTCGCCTCGCCGCCGCTCGTCGTCGCGTACGCGCTCGCCGGAACGGTCGACATCGACCTGACGAAAGACCCGATCGGCACCGACGCGTCCGGTGCGCCCGTGATGTTGTCGGATATCTGGCCGGCACCCGAAGAGGTCGCCGAGCTCACGGCGCAAGCGATGAACCCGTCCTACTTCCACCAGCGATACGAGAAGATCTGGGAGGGCGACTCGCGCTGGCGCGCGATCGAGATCCCGTCGGGGAACCTCTACACCTGGGACGCATCGTCAACTTACATCGCCGAGCCGCCTTTCCTGCTCGATGCTCCGCGCACCCCGGCCCCACTTCGCCCTATCACCGGCGCGCGCGTTCTTGCGCTGCTCGGTGATTCGGTGACGACCGACCACATCTCACCGGCCGGATCGATCTCTAAGACGTCCCCGGGGGCCGATTACCTGCGCGCGCACGGGGTTGCCGACACCGATTTCAACTCCTACGGGTCGCGTCGCGGGAACCACGA